>JAJYMZ010000210.1 GCA_021786615.1 Acidobacteriota bacterium | reverse complement strand
CCGATCTTGCTTCGGGTTGCTCCAGCGCCTGCCATGAACGAGGGGGACCGCCCGGTCGCTTCGCTCCCTCTGCGTCCCCCTCGTGCTCCCCACGTGGTGTCCGGGCAAAGCCCGGCGACCACGTCTGCTCCAGTTCAGGCTCTGGAACCGATTCCGCGAGGATCTGGCGCACCTGGTCTTGGGCGCTGGATTCATTGCCATGGCCGTTGCCATTGCCATTGCCGTTAGCTTCACCCTCCATGATCTCGACGTTGGGATCGAGGCTCACCAGGCGGCGCAGGGCCTCGTCATCCAGCTCCGTGAGCCAGCCTTCGCCGCTGCCCACCACGCGGTCCGCGAGATCCCGCTTGCTCTCCAGCATGGCGTCAATCTTTTCTTCCAAGGTGCCGATGGTCACCAGCTTGTGGACCTGCACATTGCGCGTCTGGCCGATGCGGTAGGTGCGGTCTGTGGCCTGATCCTCCACCGCGGGATTCCACCAGCGGTCGAAATGGAACACGTGGGTGGCCGCGGTGAGATTGAGGCCCACGCCGCCGGCCTTGAGGGACAGCAGGAATACCGGCGGCGCCAGCGGATCGTCCTGGAAAGCGCGGACCAGTTCATCCCGCTCGTGGCGGCTGGTGCCGCCGTGCAGGAAGGGCGGTTCGAAGCCCAGCACGTCCTGGAGATGGATCTGCAGGCGATCGCCCATCTCCTTGAATTGCGTGAACACGATGGCCCGGTCGCCGCTCTCGATGACTTCTTCGAGCATTTCGGTCAAACGGTCCAGCTTGCCGGATCGCGCCTTGTAGGGCCCCTGGGCCTTGAGGAACTGCGAAGGATGGTTGCAGATCTGCTTCAGGTGCGTGAGCAGCGCGAGGATGCGGCCGCGGCGTTCGATGCCGTTCTTGGCGGAATCCAGATCCTGGTCCATCTGCTCCACCCGGGCCTGGTAGAGCAGGGCCTGCTCCTTGGTGAGCTGCGTGTAGACCTTCATTTCCTGCTTGTCCGGCAAGTCCTGGATGATGGTGCGGTCGGTCTTGAGGCGGCGCAAAATGAAGGGCGCGATGCGGGCCCGCAGGTTCGCCGCGGCTTCGGGATCGCGGTACTTTTCGATGGGTGTGGCGAAGAGGTCCTTGAAGCTGGATTCGCTGCCCAGATAGCCCGGCAGCGTGAACGCCAGGATGGACCAGAGTTCGGACAGCCGGTTCTCGATGGGCGTGCCCGTGAGGGCCAGGCGGCAATGGCCCTTCAGCTTGCGGATGGCCTTGGCCTGGGCGCTGCCGGCGTTCTTGATGGCCTGGGCCTCGTCCACCACCACGATGCCCCAGGTGCGCGGCGCGAAGATGTCTTCTTCCCGTCTCGCCACGCCATAGGTGGTGATCACCACGGTGTGGGGCTGGAAGGTTTTCGGCAGCTCGTCGCGGTTGTTGCCGTGGTGCACGAAGACCGGCAGGGTGGGTCCGAAGCGCTGCAGCTCCCGCTCCCAGTTGCCCAGCAAGGACGTGGGGCATACCAGCAGCGTTGGCAATCCCGCTTTGGGATTCTTGTGCTGCCGGTGCAGCAGCAGGGCGATCATCTGGATCGTCTTGCCTAATCCCATATCGTCCGCCAGGATGCCGCCGAGGCCCAGCCGCGAGAGGCCGTCGAGCCACGCCAGCCCGCGGACCTGGTAGGGGCGCAGCTCGCCGTGGAAGGCCTTGGGCTGGCTGATGGGCCGGTCCGGCAGGACCTTCAATTCGTTCAAGGCGTCGCCGAAATCCCCCGCCACTTCCACTTCGATGGCTTCACTGATGCCTTTGATGTGGGCGGTTCCCGTGAGCGCCGCGGCCAGGGCTTCCCCTCGGGTCATGCGCTCGAAACCCGTGCCCCGGCTGGCCTGGATGACGGTGGTGATCTGCTGGAGCGTTTCGGGATCCAGCGCCACCCACTTGCCCTTCCAGGCCACCAGCGGGTGCTTCAGGCTCGCCATTTGCGCGAAGTCCTCGATGCTCAGGGCATCGCTGCCCAGCATCAGGGACCAGTCGGCGCTCACGGCGGCATCGAGTCCAGCGGGCGCGTTCTCGTCCCTTGAGCCCATGGCTTCGCCGGGCGCGGATTCGCTCATGTCCCTGGCGCCCAGGCGCACTTTCGCGCGCAGCCGCCGAGCGCCGCCAAACTCCGCCAGTTCTTCGGGAATCTGGACCAGGAAGCCAGCTTCTTTGAGTTGCCTCGCGCCCTTGGTCAAGAAGAGCCAGGCTTCGGTGGGCAGCAACGTGAGATCCGCCGGCCGCTGCCCCGCCAATGTTCCTTGCAGCGGCGGGAAGAAGGGCACCGCGCGCGCCAGGCCGCGCAACAGCACCTGGCGGGCCTGCAGCACTTCGGGTTCCGGCGAAAGGGCCGAATCCCAAAGGCGGTCAGCGCTCACCGCGTGGCCTTCGGACGTTTCCAGGCCGATCCTCAGGATCCAGCCAGCTTCGGACAGGCGATCCGCTTCCTGAATGGTTTCGTGGGTGGGCACCGGCGGCGCCTCCAGCCGCAGGCTGGGCCGGATCCACTGGGTCTGGGCGCTCTCGCCCCATTGGGCCAGCTGCTCGCCGATGGTGCGTTCGGTGACGCCGATGGTGGGAAATTCATTCATGGGGTGGGACAGGGACACCATGAGCCGTTCGTCCCAGGGCAGGCGGTCCCGCTTGTGGCCCCGCAAGCGATGGATCAGGCCGAGCCTTGGGTCCTCGCCGGGGCGCA
>JAJYMZ010000187.1 GCA_021786615.1 Acidobacteriota bacterium | reverse complement strand
CCACAGGCGCACCCGTCGTCCGTCCCCGGCGTTCACCAGGAAGGTCCAGGTGGCCGATGGCCCCGGCTCCACGGATTCCAGGGAGTCGGCGTCCAGGGCGGTGAGAAAGCCATCGGCGTTCACCCAAATTCGCGCGCGTTTCACCAGCACGTGCCGATCACAGGGATCCCGTGAATCCAGGTTGGCGCCCAGGAGACAGTCGTACTTGGAGGTTACTTTGCCCAGGTCAACCGGAATGCGGGCCATGGCGCCGCGGCCATTGGTCAGCAGCACGAGGCCTTCCCTCAGGGTGGAGGGCATATCAGCTTCGCTTCCGAGGAATCGAAGCTTGCCCTGTTCCCTTCGGAAGGGTTCCACCAGACGGAGGAATTCCAGGTCCGCGTCCTCTTCCTTCAGCCCTGCCCATGGCGGATAGGCGGCGATGTGGCCCCCCGGCATGGGGATGGACTGTGCGTGCCACTCGGTACTCCCAAAGCGCAGACGAAGCCGGAAGGGCTCGGTGTCCCGGAAGAGCAGCCAGTGGCCCGGCGGGACCGGCAGCACACGGTTTAAGTCGGAAGACTCCCAGAGCTGGACCGTGGGGTAATGTCCCGAAGCCATGGCGCGTTCCAGCATTCCCAACGGATCTGTTTCCAGATCCGCACCCTTCACCCTCCCCATGGAACCCAGGAAGACGAAAGGATCCCCTGCGGCCAAGGCACCGAGGGCGCGCCAGGAACAGGGCCCCAAGGTTTCCGAGGGAAACGCGAGGCTCAGCTGCTGCAGGGCCCAGGCTGCCTGGGCGCGGGCATGGCGGTACGCATCGCCAGCCAGGCCTTGGGGCTTCACGGATTCCGCCAGGCAGTAGGCATCGCCGGGGGCCAGATCCACCCGGCACCCATCCCCAATGGATGATCGGGAAGGCGGAGTCTGACCTAGCAGATCCACGCTGCATTCGCGGAGCAGATTCCCATCCTCGTGCTGCAAGACCAGGAAACCAGGATGCTCTGGGTCCAGATTCACCAGCACCAGGCAACGATCCACACCCTCCTGGGAAGTGCGTTCCAATGCCAGTACCTGGGAGCCTGTGGGACTCAGGCGGCGGAGGCGGGCGCCATCGAAAAAACACGGGTGCCCGGCCAGCAGCTTCGCCACCCCAGCCAACTCCGCCACGAGGTTGGGTTCTCGGCCCCAGGCCAGGTCGCTGCGTCCGTGGACATCAATGCGCTCTTCCGCCAGCCACTCCACACCGCAGGTGTACCCGAAGGCGCCGCATCCGCTGGTCAAGGCGCACAGGCGATTGCGCATGAGCGACCAGGCAACACCTTTCGCCGCCAGGCGAGGGTTGTCGTGGGTCTCGCTGTAGTTCACCAGGGGCCCCAGGCGGAGTGATTGGCGCAGCGCATGATCCAGATAGGCGGCGACCTGCTGCCCGTCGTAGTTCTGGAACAGCTCCGAATAGGCCCACTGCATGCCCCCCTCGCTGAGGAGGGATTCGGTGAGCTCCCAGGCGCCGCCGAGACCCTCCAACAGAAACACCGTATCCGGAAAGCGCTCCCGCACACGCGCCTGGATGTACTGCCATGCCCCCAGGGGAACCATGTAGCCCGCATCGCATCGGAAGCCATCCACACCGCGTCGGCACCACACCAGCAGGGCTTCCGCGAGGACCTCCCATAGATGAGGGTGGCTGTCCTCCAGTTCCACCAGGTCGCCCCACACCACGCCCCAGGCGCCAGGGTTCTGGAATCGTCCGCTGGGCTCGCGCCGGAACCATCCCGGATGCCGCTCCATCAGCCGCGAACCCCAGCCGGTGTGATGCGCCACCAGGTCCAGGAAGACCATTCCGCCCTGGGCGTGGACCGCGTCCGCCAGTTCCTGGAACTGGTCCTCGGCCGTGGTGCGGCCATCGAAGGTGACCAGGGCAGGATCAATGGCAGTCAGGTCCAGGCCCGCATAGGGGCTCCCGAATCGCCCCAGGCGCGCGTAGGTGGTGGGCGTGGGCGCCAGGGGCAACAAATGCAGAATGCGGCAACCGAGCCCATCGAATATGTGGGGGACTTGGGCCGTGAGATCCCGCAGTTTTCCAGACGGCGGTAGGGCGGTCCAGCCCAGCTGTTCAAGGAATTCCGAAGATCCTTCCGCTTCCGGATCGCGAGTCGGCGCTTTCCCGAAAAGCCGGGGAAAAGCACAGTAGATCAGGTTGGCGCTGCGCAGCTTGTCAGGATTCACCGAGAGGCCGAAATCGCTTCCTTCAGGCCAGTGCTGGCGCCCTTCCGGGTCCACGCAATAGGCTTTGGCCCGGAAGTGGCCCACCTCCGTCAAAGGAAGATCCAGGCACCACGCGCCGTCGCTGCCCTGCAAAGGAATGTCCCGCCAGGAAGCGCCGGCGAAAGTGCGCGGCTCCCGTGAGACGACCCCCGCCAGGGCGATGACTTCTGCGCGTGCGCACTCGGCCCGGGTGAGATTGGTGCGCAGAAAGGCCTTCCAGCCCTTGGCCACCCCTTCGGGATGCAGGAGACACACATGCAGGCGATCCCCCACGTACCGCACCCAATGGGTGCCAGGCGCGGGTTCCATGGTGGGACGGAGCAAGGGGCCTCCGAGGGGCTGTGGGCGTTGGGCCAAAGGGACCGCACCCCTTTTAACCTACAGCCCACGGCCCACAGCCTACCGCCTTCCGGCACGATGTTTGAGCATCAGGATGAACTGGCAAGCCTGAACGGACCCCAACCCCTCCTGGAG
>JAJYMZ010000107.1 GCA_021786615.1 Acidobacteriota bacterium | reverse complement strand
GCCGTGATGGACCAGGCCGAGGTCGGCCTGAATGAACTCGAAGCCACCCCGCAAAGGCTCCAAAGCCTCGCAGGGTACCCTTGGATATTAGAATCCGTTTGATTGCTAATTTGTATGAGAACCACAAACTTACAGCGCATGAAGCGTTTAACCTTGTATTTTGCCATTGCATGACCCTGGCTGGCTCCAGGTTCGCATCAGCATCAGCACAATCCAATGCGAAGTGATGCTTTGCCCGAAGTCTGTAGCCTGGTGCCTGTAGCCAATTTCATGTTGTCCAATCGCAGAATCCGGGCTCAAGAAATCCACCGCGCGATGCCGAACGCGGCGGCTGCCGCGGCGCCCCCCACCAGCACGGTCTGAAGCCCGCTGCGCAGAATTGGCACCCCCGTGAAGTGGCCCTTCACGGCACCGAACAAAGCCAGCGCCACTAGCGTGACCACCACCGACAGCTTCAACGCGCCTTGAACATCAGCCATGATGAAGTAGGCGCTCAAGGGAATGAACCCTCCCGCTGTGTAGGCCGAAGCGATGGTCAGCGCGCTCTTCCAGGACCGCCCCGGCACCGGCTCCTCCAGGCCCAGCTCGAAGCGCATCATGAAGCGCACCCAATCATCGGGCCGCTTGCGCAAGGATTCCTCGACCCCGGCGCTTTCTTCATGGGTGATCCCGTAGGATTCGAAAATCTCCCGCACTTCCTGGGCCTCTGTATCGGGAACCGTGATGATTTCGTGGGCTTCTCGCAACAATTCGTGGGCGTAGTGCTCCGCGTCGCTTCGCGCCGCCAGGTACCCGCCCAGCCCCATGGCGATGGAGCCCGCCGCGATCTCCGCCAGGCCTGCGGTGACGATGAGATGGGTCTGGGAGATGGCCCCCGTCAGCCCCGCTGCCAGCGCAAAAGGCACCGTCAGGCCGTCGGACATGCCGATGACGACATCCCGAACGGCGTCTCCGGCAGTGAAGTGTTTTTCGAGATGGGGTATCGTCGGCATCACTCACTATGAAACCACAGGCTGGCCAGGGGTGCCTGAGCAGAACCTGATCCGCCCCTCCGGCCTAGCGCCAGGCGGCGAGGATGATCCCGGCGATGATGAAGGACACCAGGTTGAAGCCAGCATCAATGAGCCACAGTCCCTTGGGTTTCTGGGAGAAGATGGCCGTGGCGTAGCTGGTGGAGCCCGCGAATCCGATCCAGCAAAGCACGCCTACCAGCGCGCCCCGGAGGAGCGTGAGATCCACGAAATGATTGAGCAGCACCGCCATGGCCCAGGCGGCCACCAGGCCGGTGAGGAGGGCCTGCAGGTAGAGGGCGGGCATGGAACCCTTGCTCTTGGCCTTGAGTTCTTCTTCGGTCACGCCTTGCAGCGACATCCACGGCTTGGCGAAAAGCACGGGCGAATACCAAAGGCCACCCAGCACGAAGATGGCGAAGCCGGCCGCGAGCACAGCCAGGTAATGGACTTGCGGAACGTGCATGGAGTCCTCCTTAAATGGATGGACCGGCGCTGAAGACAACCGGGATGGATGGGTGGATGGCGGAACGATAGTCCCACCCTAGGAAAACTCTTGCAATGGCATTTCGGGGCAACCGGCTCTTTGGTCCTTAAATGGTGTGCGAAACAGACCCCATTTTCGATTTTGGATTTTCGATTGGAGCCTGACCTGCGCTTGCGGCAAGGGATGGCCTCAAATCGTCAATTCACTAAATCAGCCGCTTCTGCCCCTTGGGATGGGTCATGACCACGTGGCGCACCCGCTCGATCCAGCTGGAGCGGGCGCCTGGCTGCAGGCGTTCGTGGGCCAGGTTCCGCTCCGCCAGCAGGCGGTCCACCATTTCATCCACGGCCTTGGCGAAAAAGGTGTCCGTGTCCCGCACGCCGTCCTCGGAAAGCTGGCCGGAGAAAGGCACCTTGAACAGCAGGTCGTAGCTCTTCATCCAGTGGTGCATGAACCGTTCGATGGGAAGCTGGCGGCCGAAGGCCAGCGCCAAGTAGGCATAGTTGTCCAGCACGCTGCGGTCGCACACCACCACGTCGTGCTGGCTGGCGGAGCGGATCTCTTCGGCCATCTGGGTGGTGAAGATCCAGGTCTGGGCCTCCAGGGAGGTCTTCTGGTTGATGGGCAGGGGCGACAGCCGGGCCACCTCTTTCACGATGTCCACGTGCACGTTGTCGCGCTTCAAGGCCGCGGCCAGTTCGTAGCAGAGCGTGGTCTTGCCCACGCCGTGAGTGCCGATGAAAGCCAGCTTCATGGCTGGCCTCTAAGAGTCAGTCCGAACCACATCTCTATAGGCTCCGCTTGAGGACCAGCCCGCCGAAATGAGAGAGCTGGAAGCAGTCCACCTCCCGTTCCCGGATCAGGTCGTGCTGCACCAGGTAGGCCAGGTCAGCTTCCGAGGCCCCTACGGAAGTGATCAGCTGGGCCTTGTTCCGGTTCGGGTTCTTGGAAATGAACTGAAGCAGGTTCAACTGCTTGCTGGTGATGGGCTGTGTCATGGCCTTCCCTTCGGGGTAGTGAACTAAAAACGCTATTAAGAAGATGTCCTCACGCAAATCTCCGCGAGGCCCGGCGGCCATTTTTTCGGAGCCTTGATCCGCAGGTGCTTATTCACATTCATCCGGCCCGAAACCACTTCGACATCAGTGGCGGCTACGCCGAACTCCCCCGCGAGAAACCGGACCATGTGGTCCGTGGCTTTTCCCCCCACCGGCGCCGCGGTGAAGATCG
>JAJYMZ010000262.1 GCA_021786615.1 Acidobacteriota bacterium | reverse complement strand
CGATCTACTCCATGCCCATGCTCTTTAAGGTCGTGAGCATTCTTGACAAGCAGGCCACCTGCTCCAAGGCTTGATACACTTGCCCAGCAAATTCTCCCCCATTCCATCCTCAACGTTCTTGGAGTAGCTATGCTCGAGGCCTACCTTCCCCCCATTCCTGATGATGCCGTCCCCACGGGCCAGCGCGGTGACTTGGGCGAGCGCTTGGTGGCGACGCTCATCGACATGGTTCCAGCAATCGTGATCGCCATCGCCTTCTGGGTCATCCAGATGGTCCTGGCCTTCATACCGCTTCTCGGCTGCATCGCGGGTTGCGCGCTCACGCTCATCCACTTGGCCGTACAACTCGCCTACATGTTCTATTTCATTCCATTGTGTGTTTCCAAGAACGGCGCGAGCATCGGCAAGAAGATGCAGAAGCTCAGAGTCGTGCCTCTGGGAGAACCCAATGGCCGCATTGCCATTGGACCTGCCATCCTGCGGCAGCTCGGGAATTTCTTCGCCTTGAACCTCATCGTCCTGGCCGTCAAGGGTGACGAGCGCATCAGCCTCAGCGACATGATCGCCAAGTCTGAAGTCATTAAAGTGGATCGGTAAATCGCGATTGGAGACCCCATGAATTACGAACCTGATGGCGCCCGCGCCGCGGCCCTGGACCAACTGAAAGGGCCGGCCATCGGCCTCATGGTCGCCGCGGGCATCGGCGCGGCTTGGCAGGTTCTGAGCCTGGTCCTGAACCTTATGGGCGCGGGAATGGGTGCCATGATGCGCGGGGGCGAGGGCATCCCCAACATGCTCTCTGGCGGCATCGGCATCATGTTCAGCATCATCGGCCTGGTCATGGCGGTGGTGGTGTTCATGGGCGCCTCCAAGATGAAGAACGCCGAGAGCTACGGATTCGCCATGGCCGCGGCCATCATCGCCATGATCCCGTGCGTCTCCCCTTGCTGCCTATTGGGTCTCCCCTTGGGGATCTGGGCCCTCGTCGTGCTGCTCAAGCCCGAAGTGAAGGCCGCTTTCCAAGGTTGATACGGCTCCTGATGCCGGTGCACCATAGAAATGACAAAGTTATCTGGCTCCAACGGCTTAGCGACTAGCCGCGCCGCGGGAGGATTCCGCTTCTCCGACGGCGCGGTGATCTTGTCCCTGGCCAGCCTCGCGATTCTGTTCACGAGCATTGTGCTTCCGGCCGGCGGCTTTCCTGGCATTGACGCCTGCGCCTTCCACGCGCTCACGGGATTGTCCTGCCCCAGCTGCGGGCTGACGCGGGCCTTTTGCGCCATCTCCCGGGGGCATTTTCAGGATGCGTGGAATTTCCATCCCTTCTCATTTCTGCTCTACTTGGGTGTGTTGACTGGCGCGGCCGCGCCCCTTCTGAACCGCCGCCTTCCTGCCCTTGCTGGGGGGAAAGTTGCAAAGACCTTGCAAGTAGGTGTCCTTGTGCTGGCCCTCGCCATGCTCTTTTATGGCGGATGGCGCGCAATGGGAGAATTCCAAGCCTCCCGTGTTCAGACCGATTCGAGGAATCACCCTGCGGTTGCCCGGTAAGCTGTTGCGATAAAACAACCCTGCCTTTAGTGGGCTGTCCAGCATAAGGGCTGGAGCACCCCCCCCGGTTGACACTTCGCCACATGACGCTAAAATTAGTGTCATGTGGCAGGAGGCAAGAATGCAACAGCTGAAGAAGGCCCAGCCGGCACCCAAACTCAAGGCTGGAACGATTGCCGAAGCCGTTCCGGTTAAACGCTTCAAGCCCGGCGAAGATAGCTCCCTCGCCTTGCTGGGCTTGAAATCATCCAACATGCTGACGCTTCAAAAAGAGATCGAGCAGGGTTTCCCGGTTACCGTTCTACGGCATATCCAACAACACTATGCGTTCAGCCGCATCGAACTCGCGGACGCTCTCCGCGTAAGCGCGCGAACACTTGATCGGCGCGAGGCGTTGGGGCGGCTAGATCCTCTCGAATCAGACCGGGCACTGCGCCTCAGCCGCGTCTACGCCAAGGCGGTTGAACTCTATGAAGGCAACGAGAAGGCGGCACTTGCGTGGCTGAAGCGGAAGAACCGGGCGCTTGGCAACGTGCCGCCCGTGGACCTGATCAAGACCGAGATAGGCGCTCTCCAGGTCGAGCACCTCATCGGCCGCCTTGAGTACGGCGTCTATTCGTGATCCTCTCCGCGGCCCGCATCTGCAAGGTCCGACATGCCGCGACCGCCTTTGACGGGGTTGGGGCCTTGCTAGAGCCCGGGCGCTGGAACAGCATCGGGCGTCGTATGGTGTATACCTCCGAGTGCCCAGCGCTGGCCTTGCTGGAAATCATGGTCCACGCGGACTACGAGATCATGCACAGCTACGCCCTCTTTCCGCTCACCTTTGACGACACCCTGGTCGAGGTTGTTGATCCCGCAGCCTTGCCACCCGGCTGGAAATTCATGCTGGAGCCAGCGTGGGCGCCTCTTCAGCACATTGGGACGGACTGGCTGGAATCTCTGCGGACTCCCATTCTTCGAGTCCCGACAGTCCTTGTCCCTGATCAATACAACTACCTTCTCAACCCCACCCATTCAGACTTCGCGAAGATCAGTATCGGACCCCAGCAGAACCTTGTCCCCGATCCCAGATTGAGAAACGCGCCCTAGGGTTGAGAGTTGAGAAGTTGAGAGTTGAGCCAATCCAGTCGTGCCGGGGGGCGGTGGACTTTCAGCTCATGGCTGATAGCTCATGGCTCATTG
>JAJYMZ010000056.1 GCA_021786615.1 Acidobacteriota bacterium | reverse complement strand
AAGACTCGCATCCAGCTTTACACCGTGCCCGGCCAGGTCTTCTACGATGCCACCCGGAAACTGGTCCTGCGCGGCGCCGATGCCGTGGTGTTCGTGGCGGACTCCCAGGCCCCGGCGCTGATGACGAACAGGGAGAGCTTCCAAAATCTCGTGGACAACCTCAAGGACCAGGGCACCGACCTGGAGAAGATCCCCCACGTCATCCAATGGAACAAGCGCGACACGCCCAACGCGCTGCCTGTGGATACGCTTGATAAAGAAATCAACCGCTACCACGCGCCCACCTTCGAGGCCTGCGCCATGAACGGCGAAGGCGTGCGGGAAACCCTTTCCGGCGTCGCCAAGCTGGTGCTGAAGTTTCTCGCCGACAAATACGGCGGAGGCGTGGTCGAGGCTCCACCCCTGGGTCCCCTCGCCGCGATGCCGGCGCCCACACCAACGCCTGAAGTTCAGCCAGCACCCAAAGAAGAATCCAAGCCGCTGGAAGTCGAAGAGCTTTCCGCGGGTGAAATGATCGAAGAGCTGGAAGAAGCGCCCCTCGCCACCATGGGCGGCGGCATGCCCGGCGACGCGGCGCCCATCCATGTGCCGCACACGCCCAATGTGAGCACCGTGGAAGTCCCCGTGGTGCTGGACCGCAGCCTGTTCAGCGGGGATTCACCGGTGGAGATCCGGCTGAAGCTGTACATAAAGTGAGGTGTGGGCTGTGGGCTATAGGCTGTGGGCTGTAGGGGGTGGGCTATCAGCCATGAGCCATGAGCCAACAGCTCAAAGCTCATGGATCCTGGCTCAAAGCTCATAGCCATGAGCCGGTATGCCAAACAGCGCATTTTTCTTGGCTTGGAGGCTGACGCGGGTTTGCGCGCCAAGCGCGTGGCCATCGTGGGTCTCGGCGCGCTGGGCTCGGTGGAAGCGCCGTGGCTGGCGCGCGCCGGGGTGGGACACCTGACCCTGATAGACCGGGATCTGGTGGAGATCAGCAATCTGCAGCGGCAGTTGCTCTACACCGAGGACGATCTCGGCCAGGCCAAGGCAGATGTGGCCGCCGCCAGGCTCTCACGGGCCAACCCCGACATCGAGCTGCGCCCGATGGTGGCCGACCTGACTTCCGGCAACGCGCGGGAACTGCTCTCCGGCTTTGATTTGATCTGTGATGGAACCGACAATTTCGAGGCCCGTTTCCTCATCAACGACATGGCCATCCTCACGGGGACGCCCTGGATCTACGCCGGGGCCATCGGCGCCGAAGGCGTGGTGTGGCCGATCCAGGTGCCCCGCACCCCTTGCTTGCGCTGCCTCATCGAAGAACCGCCGGCCTTTGGCGACGTGGACACCTGCGACACCGCGGGCGTGCTGGGCCCCGCCGTGGGGGTCATCGCATCCTGGGCCGCGCTGGAAGCCTTGAAGCTGCTCACGGGTAAGGAGCCCTGCTCTGAACTCGTGCGCTTCAATCTCTGGGACGGCGAACGCCAATTCTTGCATCCACCGAAGACCCGGTGCCGCTATTGCACCGGAAAAATCACCGAATTCCTGGATGCGCGCTGGACCATGAGGGCCTCCGAACTGTGCGGCCTGGAAGGCGTGCAGATCCGCGTGAATCCGCCGGGGAGACTGGATTTCGAGGCGCTCCAGCCCCGGCTGGAAACCCGCAGCGGCACCCGGTGGCTTCAGCGGGGCATGATGCTCAAGGGGCGCGATGGCGCGTGGGACATCACGCTTTTCCGTGATGGCCGCGCCTTGATTCATGGGGCCATCACACCGGAGCGGGCGCGGAGCTGGTATGCCGAAGTGGTGGGTGGCTGATGCGCCTTCTTCTCGCCTCCCGCAATCCCGGCAAGCTCCGTGAATTGGCGGGGCTGTTGCCGGGAATCAAGCTCATCCCCTGGCCCACCGAAGCGCCGGAGATACCCGAGGAGGGCGCCTTTTTCCGCGACAACGCGGCTCACAAGGCCGCCTTTGCGCGGAGCTGGTGGCAAAGCCATGGCTCCCGGTCCGTGGACGCTGTGTTGGCCGACGATTCAGGGCTTTGCGTGGACGCGCTGTGGGGCGGCCCGGGCGTGCTATCGGCGCGCTTCGCCAGCGACCTCCCCAACGACGAGAAAAATCGCGCGCTGCTCGGGATGCTTCAACCCGGGGCCCCGCGCACCGCCCGCTTCGTCTGCGTGCTGGCCCTGGCGCCGATAGCCGAATCCGGTTTGCGTTTCTTCGAGGCCTGTGTGGAAGGGTCGCTGGCTTCAGAACCCCGCGGAGGGTGTGGGTTCGGCTACGATCCCATCTTCCTGCCCGATGGCTTCCACCAAACCTTTGGAGAGCTGCCGGATGAGGTGAAGGCCCGTCTTAGTCATCGAGCAAAGGCGGCCCGGGCTCTGCTGGCAGCTCTGGCAGCGGAACACTGAAGCCGCCCTCCCGCAGGGCGATGGCCCGCTGGTAGGCCAGCAGCACCGCCGTGCGCACCCGCAGGTAGCTGGTGTCGGTGACCTTGGAATTGAAGCTGAGGGTGGACACCACATACCAGCCGCCCGCAGGCAATTGCTGGGGGGCGCTGATCTGGATCTTGGGTGGCAGGATCGCCGAGGAGCTGCCCTCCCTCAGATCCAGGGAAATCTTGTCGGACCAGGCCTGGAGCGGCTCCAGTAGTTGAGCCGCAGCCTCCTCGGTTTCCGCCGTCACCCGCCCGTAGAGTGTAAAGAAGAGGCGCATCTGGGGCGCGTCAATGCTCGAATTCATGAACCCGGCCATGCTGGCGATCTGCTGGAAATCTTGTCGCAGCGCGAGCAGTTTGGGACTGGGTTGAAGCGGTTGCCGGGTAGCCATCAAGCTAAGAATGTCACGAATCCCCCCGAATCAAAGCAGCCACCTGAAGCGATAGGCGAATTGTTCATAGGCGCGGCGCCACCAAGGCCGTTTCGCCCAAGCCAGGGCCTGGATCTCCACGCTTTCGGCCTGGTAGCTTTCGAAGATGCTCCGCAGTGCCCCGGCCGCGCCGGAATGATGGATGGCCAGGTTCAGTTCCAAGTTCCAGCGGAAGCTGCGGGGATCCAGGTTGCCGCTGCCGACAATGGCCACGCCATCATCGAAGACCGCTGCTTTCGAGTGGAGCATTCGGCCCTGGCGCTCAAAAATGCGCACGCCGCATTCCAGCAGCTTGCCGTAGGAGGCGCGGCCCGCGGCCTGCACGAAGCCGCTGTCGCTGCGCCCGGGCACCAGGATGCGCACAGCCACGCCCCGCGCGGCGGCGCGGCAGAGCAGCCTGGTCAACCGGACCCCGGGCACGAAATAGGCGTTGGCGATGAGAAGCTCCTTTTGCGCCTGGGAAATCATCAATCGCAGGTGCTGGCGGATGGCCCGGGTGCCCCGGCGGCCGGCGCTGGTGACCAATTGCACACTGATGGGCGCGATCCAGAAGCCGCTGTAGATTGCCGCCTCGGACCCCCCGGCCAACGCGAAAGCCGCTCCTCCCGCGCGCCGCCACACCTTTTGAAAATCTTCGCCCAGGTCCCTCACGATGGGGCCTTGCAACACCACACCCTCATCCAGGAACGCATTGGGGTTGACCAGGTGGTCGTAATCGTCACCCCAATTGGCGCTCCCCACCACGGCCTCTGATCCATCGCAGATCAGGAGTTTGCGGTGGTTGCGGCGATTCATGATTCCAAACCGCCGCCACGGCCCCACAGGGTGGTAGCGCAGCAGGGGGATGCCCGCCTCATCGAGTTTCGAGAGCAGGGCGTCGCTGCCCCAACTGCCGAAATCATCCACGATGCCCCGCACCTCCACGCCGCGTTGTTTGGCCTCCAGCATCAACCTGGCGATCTCCCGGCCCACTTCGTCCTCGGCCCAGATATAGATCTCGAAAAGGATTGAATGCCTGGCACCGCGAAGGAGGTCCTTGGTGGCGGCCAGGATGGCGCTGCCGCTGTCCAAGAGGCAGAGGGCATTGCCGTCCCGCAAGGGCAGCCCCAGCCGATGGCCCGAACGCATCATCAAGCGGCGCCACAGGTTCTGGATCGGATCAGGGAAAGACACACCCCCATCATCTGCGACAATGGGCCTTTGCGGGGTGTTATCAATGGCCGCATTGAATCGAATCCTCATGGTGGATGACGACGGGGATATAAGGACCATCGCGCATTTGAGCCTCACCGCGGTGGGGGGCTTCACCGTGGAGCTTTGCGGTTCAGGTGCCGAGGCCATCCAGAAGGCCGCCCCCTTCAACCCTGACCTTATTCTCCTGGACGTGATGATGCCTGGCATGGATGGGCCCACCACCCTGAAGGAGCTTCGGGGAAATCCGGCCCTGGCCCAGACGCCGGTGGTGTTCATGACCGCCAAGGTCCAGCCCCAGGAAATCGCCCAGCTCCTGGCTTGCGGGGCCATGGACGTATTGGCCAAACCCTTCGACCCCATGGCGCTGCCGGACACCCTGAACCGCATCTGGGCGGCTCATTGATGCGCTGCCCCTTTTGCGCCCACGCGGAAGACAAGGTCGTGGACTCCCGCGAATCCAAGGAAGGCGATGCCATCCGCCGCCGCCGCGAATGCCTGGCCTGTGGCCGCCGCTTCACGAGCTACGAGCGCGTGGAGGAATTCCCCCTGCTGGTGGTGAAGAAGGACGGGCGCCGGGAAGCCTTCGATCGCAACAAGCTGTTGCGGGGCCTGAGCATCGCCTGCCAGAAACGTCCGGTCTCCCTTGAAAAACTCGAAGAAGCCACGAGCGATATCCAGGCCCGGCTCCTGGAGCGCCCCGACCGGGAGCTGCCAAGCAGGGAACTGGGTGAACTGGTGATGGACACCCTCAAGCATCTCGATTCCGTGGCCTACGTCCGCTTCGCCAGTGTCTACCGCGACTTCAAGGATTTGCCGGATTTCGTGCGGGCCCTGGAAGAGGCCCTGATGCACCGAGATTCCAAATCCGAGGCCTATCCCGACTTGCCCCCGAAACCGCGCCATGTACCCGCTTCAACGGGCCAGGAACGGCCCCTGTTCCCCACGGACGAACCGCCACCCAGGCGCTCCCGGACCAAGTAGGATCCACGGCCCGTTAAACTAAACCCCAGAGGTGTCCATGGCCGAGGAAAACGGTTCCCAGCTCACGCAGGTGGAAGAAACTCCGCGCATCCCGGAGGTATTGCCCGTCCTGCCCCTGAGGGACGTGGTGGTCTACCCCTTCGTCATCCAGCCCTTGAGCGTCAGCCGCGAAAAATCCCTGCGGGCCGTGAACACGGCGCTGGTGGAAAGCCGCATGGTGCTGCTGCTCTCCCAGAAACAAGTGGAGATGGACAACCCTGGGCCCGACGACCTTTACCGCATCGGGACCGCGGCGCTCATCATGCGCGTGCTCAAACTGCCTGATGGACGCATCCGCGCCTTGGTGCAGGGCCTCCAGCGCGTGCGCGTGGAATATTTCACCGAGACCGAGGAACTTCTGCAGGCGCGGGTGGAGCCCGTCCTGGAGCCGGAGGGGGTCGCGCCCACGCTGGAATCCGACGCCCTCATGCGCTCCGTGAAGCAGACCCTCGAAAAAGCCGTGTCCTTGGGCAAGACCATGCCCCAGGAAGTCCTGATCATCGCCTCCAACCTGGAGAACCCTGGCAGGCTTTCAGATCTGGTGGCCTCCAACCTGGAACTGAAGCCCAGCCAGCTGCAGGAGGTTCTGGAGATCACGGAGCCACTGCCCCGCCTCAAGCGCGTGAACGAACTGCTCATGCGCGAGATCGAGCTGCTGGAGGTCCAGCAGAAGATCACCCTGGAAGCCAAGGGCGAGATAGACAAGGGCCAGCGCGAGTACTACCTGCGCCAGCAGCTCAAGGCCATCCAGCAGGAGCTGGGGGAGGGCTCCGAGCTGGCGGAGGAAATCCAGGGTTTCCGCGACAAGCTCGCGAAACTGGTGGTCCCCGAAGATGTGATGACCGAGATCGAGCGGCAATTGAAGAAGCTCGAGCGCATGCACCCCGACAGCAGCGAGACCGCCGTGACGCGCACCTACCTGGAATGGATGACCGAGCTGCCCTGGGGCATCCAGGACGTGGAAAGCCTGGACCTCAGGGTGGCCGCAGAAGTCCTGGACGAAGACCACTTCGGCCTGAAAAAAATCAAGGAGCGGCTCCTGGAATTCCTCGCCGTGCGAAAGCTGAATCCCAAACTGAAGGGCACCATCCTCTGCCTGGTGGGCCCGCCGGGCGTGGGCAAAACCTCCCTTGGACGCAGCATCGCCAAGGCCCTCGGAAGGAAGTATTCCCGCATTTCACTGGGGGGGGTTCACGACGAAAGCGAGATCCGGGGGCATCGCCGGACTTACGTGGGCGCCATGCCGGGCCGCATCGTCCAGGCCCTGCACCAAGTGAAATCCATGAATCCCGTGATCATGCTGGACGAAGTGGACAAGATCGGCCGCGACATGCGCGGGGATCCGTCCGCGGCCCTCTTAGAAGTTCTTGATCCGGAGCAGAACCACACCTTCCGGGACCATTATCTGAACGTGCCGCTGGATCTGTCCCAGGTGCTTTTTCTCGCCAACGCCAACGAGCTGGATCCCATCCAGCCGGCCTTCCGGGACCGCATGGAAATCATCACCCTGTCCAGCTACACCCTCCAGGAAAAACTGGGCATCGCCGAGCGGCACCTCATCCCCAAGCAACTGGAGAAACACGGCATCAGCGGCAAGCAGCTGGCCTTCGCCCAAAAGGGACTCACCTCCCTGGTGACCGGCTACACCCGGGAGGCCGGCCTGCGCCAACTGGAGCGCGAGATCGGCGCGGTGTGCCGGAAGGTGGCCAAGCATGTCGCGGATGACACCTTCAAGTCCAAGATCACGCTCACCGAAAAAAACATCCAGGAGATCCTGGGCCCCATCAAGATCCTGCCCGATGAGCGTCTCAAGACCCCGCGCGTCGGCGTAGTGACGGGCCTCGCCTGGACCAGCACCGGCGGCGAGGTGCTGTTCGTGGAGGCGCTTTCCATGCCGGGGAAGGGGGGCCTGATTCTCACGGGCCAGCTGGGCGATGTGATGAAGGAGAGCGCCCAGGCCGCTCTGAGCTACATCCGCAGCCGCAGCGAGGCCTTCGACATCGATCCCGAGAGCTTCCAGAAGCGGGATCTGCACATCCATTTCCCCGAGGGCGCCATCCCCAAAGACGGCCCCAGCGCGGGCCTCGCCATGGCCACGGTGCTGCTCTCCATCGTGAAGGGCATCCCCATCCGCAACACCTTCGCCATGACCGGCGAAATTGATCTACGGGGCGAGGCCCTGCCCATCGGCGGCCTGAAAGAGAAGAGCCTCGCGGCCCTCCGATTGGGCCTCCACGACATCATCATTCCCAAGCCCAACCTCAAGGACCTGGAAGACATCGAGCCCGAGGTCCGGAAACAGCTGCGCTTCCATCCCGTGAGCCATGTCGAAGAGGTCTTTGAACTCGCCCTGGTGGGGTGGGTACGGCCCGAAAAAAGGAAGAAGCCGAAGGCCGAGAAGGCCGGAGTCCGAAGATGAGTCAAGCATTGAGTCTCCATGACGAACTATAAACAGGTATGGTTCATGTTGTGCCTTTCGGGCCACCCTGCTTATAACACCAGTTCTACGTGGAACACACCCAGACAAAACCCACCCTTTCAAATAATTGCGACTTACTTAAATCCTGGGAATTGGTTTTAATCCTGTTTTCAAAGGAATGCCGTGATCCTGTTCGCCCTCCAATCTCCGCCCGCCCTCCAGCAACCCCTTTCACCCCAGGCCATCCAGGCCAAGGCGGAGGCCCTCGAAAAAGCGCAGAAATGGGATGATCTCGCCAATTTTTTCGAATCACTCAGCCCCAAGGAACGGGGCCTTTTTCTCACTTACTGGCTCAAGTCCCTGCAGAAAGCGCAGCGGTGGGACCGCATGCTCGAAGTCTGCGAGGCCGCCATTCCTCAGCTGGAAGCCAAAGGGGGCCCGAGACTAGGGCTCGAAAGGTTGCTCCGGGCCAACGCCCTAAGCCACCTGGGGCGTCACGCAGATGCTTTGGCCGCCCACCAGGAAAACGGAAAACTCGGGTCTTCATCCAGCTACCGCTCGGCCTGCTCCGAAGCGCGGCTGGTGCCTGACTGGACCAGCGAACAAGCCAGTGCAGAAGCCCTGCTGGCCTTGAAGCCGGGCGATGCGGAGGCCCTGGCTTGGAAGGGGGAAGCCCTCGCCCAGCAGAAGCGGTTCGAGGAGGCAGAACCGGTGCTGCGGGAAGCGATAAAGGGAGATCCCAAGCAGCCTTTCGCGTGGTCCAACCTGGGCCGGTGCCTCAATGAGCGGGCGGCCTGGCCCGAGGCGCTGGACACACTGAATCAGGCCCTGGCCCTGGCTCCGGCCCTCCCCGAGGCCCACTACAATCGCGGACGAACCAACTTCGAACTGAAGCACTTCAAGCTCAGTGTTGAGGATTTCCGGGTCGCTTTCGCTGCGAACCCCAACGACCCCGACCTGAAGGAAAACCTGCATCAGGCCGAACGTTACCTCAAGGCCCAGCAAAGCGGTGCGAGGCCCAAATAAGGCCGCCTCGTTACACTGGAAGCTCTGAGGTTCTCGTGGCTCTTTTCAGCGGTTTGATGGACAAGTTCCGGCAGGGGCTCAAGCGCACCCAGGACGTGGTGCTGCGGCCCCTGGGACACCTGCTTGGGCTGAGGAAACTCGACGAGGACCAGTTGCAGGAACTTGAGGACTTGTTGTTACAGGCGGACCTGGGCGTTCATGCGGTGGACCGGCTCATGCTCCGTCTGCGTTTTGAAATGAAACGCAGCGGCGAGATTGATCCCAAGGCCATCCTCAGGGATGAGCTCCTGAAGATCATCCACTTGCAACCCATGCGGCCCTTCGTGGCTCCCGGCACCCAGGTGGTGCTGCTGGTGGGCGTCAATGGCGTGGGCAAGACCACCACCCTGGGCAAGCTCGCCGCGCACCTGAAGGGCAGGGGCGAGGATGTGCTGGTGGTGGCCGGCGACACCTTCCGCGCCGCGGCCATTGATCAGCTGGAGCTGTGGGGCCAGCGGGCTGGAGTGCCCGTCATCCGCAATCAGATGGGCGGCGATCCCGCCGCCATCGCCTTCGACGGCGCCACCAGCGCCAAGGCCAAGGGCACACCCTGGGTGCTCATTGACACCGCCGGGCGCCTGCACACCAAGGACCACTTGATGAAGGAGCTGGACAAGATCCGCCGCAGCCTCCAGAAGGTCATCCCGGACGCGCCCCACCGCGTGCTGCTGGTGCTGGACGCCACCACGGGCCAAAACGGCATCCACCAGGCCGAAGCGTTCAAGCAGGCCGCGGGGGTCACGGACCTGGTGCTCACCAAGCTGGATGGCAGCGCCAAAGGCGGGGTGGTGGTGCCCATCCTGGAGCGTCTCAAACTCCCCATCGCCTTCGTGGGCGTGGGCGAAGGGGTGGACGATCTGATTCCCTTCGACGCCGAGGCTTTTGTGAACGGGCTGCTCGATGCCTGAGCTGAATTCAGCTTTTGCCTGGGAGCTGGCCTGTGGCGGGCCCTTTCCCGACCCCGCCCTGCTGCGAGGCGATGAGCACTTCATGGCTCTCGCCCTCAAGGAGGCCCAGAAGGGCGTGGGCCTTTCCAGCCCCAACCCGCCCGTGGGCTGTGTGCTCGTGAAAGCCGACCGCGTCCTGGGGCAGGGGGCGCATTCCCGGGCCGGCGATCCCCACGGTGAAATCATCGCCCTCATGGATGCGGAAGCCAGGGGCAACGATGTCTCCGGTGCGACGGCCTACGTGACGCTGGAGCCCTGCTGCCACCATGGCCGCACGCCGCCCTGCACGGACGCGCTGCTTCGGGCGGGCATCGGCCGCGTGGTGGTGGGTGTCCGGGATCCCAATCCACGGGTGGATGGCGGTGGCCTGGCCATTTTGCGTGCCGCTAACCTGGAAGTGGAAGAAGGCGTCCTGTTCGAGGCTTGCGCCCGCTTTCACGCCCCTTTTTTCAAGCTCATCCAGACCGGGCTTCCCTGGGTCTCTCTCAAGTTGGCCCTGGGCTCCGATGGCGCCCTGGGCCCCGAAGGCGAGACCACCCCCGTGACGCCTCCCTCCGTCCAATCTTTGGCCCATGCGCTACGGCGCGCCTCGGACGCCATTCTGGTGGGACGCGGAACCATCGAACAGGACGACCCCCAACTCACGGACCGCTGGCCCGAGCCCATCGCCTCCCATCGCCGCTTCACCCGGGTCGTGTTGGACCCACTTGGCAAACTTGGGCCCGAAAAACAGGTTTGGAGGCCCTACCCAGGCCAGCCGGCGCTCAGGGCTCTGGTGGGAGAAGCGCCTCCCTTGAGGGGCGTGGAGGATCTACATGTCCCCCCGACACCTACGGGGTCAGGATGCAGTTTGCGACACCTGTTGCACGAGCTGTCCTCCCGAGGGATCGGCCGGGTGCTTGTGGAGGGCGGCGCAAGGACCGCCCAGGCCTTTCTCGCGGCGGGCCTCGTGGATAAAATCCACCTGTTCCGCTCGACTAAACCCGCCGGGGGTGTCATGCTTAACCTGGATGGAATCAGTGGTTGGAAGCTCCAAACAACGACTCCATGGTCCACTGGCGAACGAAGCGGTACTTGGGACATCCTCACGCCCTGAAATGTATTGGCACGGCAATTGAACTTATCTTTGAACTCGACGCACTGTCTCTATACCTACCCACCCCTTGTCTAGCTGGAGGTCCCCATGAGCCTGTTGAATTGGCGCACATGGCTCTTTGCCGTTCCCCTCGCGCTTCTGGTGGGTTGCACCACGGTTTCCACCCCCAACGATGGCTCCACCGTGACCGTCACCATCCAGGGTCAGTTTGAAAAGCAGGCCCTGACCCCTTCTGGCTTCGGAGGCACCACCATTCAGCCCATCCGGCACTCCTATGTGGAGGTGCGGCAAGTCAGTGACAACGCGCTTCTTGCTTCGGGGTATCTGGGGACCGAGGGCAGCGCATCGCTGGACGTGCCCCCCGGCACTCAGCTGTACGCCACGATTTACGCGGAGTATGAGGTTCCAGGAGGTTCCGGCACCAACGACTTCTTCATGCAGGGTGGCGTGATCAACCAGCCCTTCGACACCACCGCGGGCTTCACCGTGAACGATGAATGGTCCGTCACCAGCTCTAACGTGACCGCCAACACCTCTGGCACGCTCACGGTCACCGCTACTGCATCCAGCCGCATCGCCGGGGCCTTCAACATCAACGACCAGATGCTGACCCAGGGCCTGGCGCTCAAGGCGCTGGAGCCCACCCTGCGCCTGCCCAGCCTCTTCACCTATTGGTCCACGAACTCCAATCCCGCGCACCAACAGCGTGGGTACCCCTATGTGCTGAAGAATGGCTCGCAGATCGTCAAAAGCTCCACCACGGGCCGGGCGATCTTCACCCAAAGCCTCAATGGCCTGCAGGGCGGAGGGGCCAACACCGAGACCGACGAGTGGGACGATGGCGTGATCCAGGAAGTCAGCGCCCATCTGCTCTTCGCGGATTACAGCTCCAAGCCCGATGGTTCCAGCAGCTTCTCCCTGCTTCGCCGGGATAACGACAACACTTACGTCAGCCGCTATTTCCAGAGCGAGAGTACCGTGGGCTTCGTAGGCGGGTTCTGCGATTTCCTCGCGGGCGCACTGCGCAACAATCCGCTTCTGTTGGATAGCTACCTGGACGGAGGTGGTGCCCAACAGGTGGAAACCTTCGATTTGAGCCGCCACGATCAGGTTGCAAGCGCCCAGCGTTCTGAATTCACCCGGGGTTCCGTGGCCGCGTCGCTGTGGGGAATCTGGAAGAATTCTCTGACCGGCGACACCGCCGGCCTCACGACACTTTGGCAGGCCGTGCGTTCGAACACTGCCCTGGCCGATGGTACGGGGGAATTCAACAATGCAACCCTGGCCTGCTACCCAAGCTACCTGTTGGGCGTGAAGAGTCGGGTTTCAGGATCAGCATGGTCCTCGGCGGTTTCCCAACTCGCGCTTGAAACCATTCCCGAGCCAACGCCTGCTTACTTTGCCAGCAACGAACTGTGGCAAACCCGCTCCAGCCTGCCCTTCACCGTCACGGGCAGCCTGCAAACCTACGCCCCCAGTTCGGGCATCTATTACGATCGGAACCAAAGCCAAGCCTGGCGTTTCACCCAGTCCTCGGTGGGTTCGCGCACCATCACGATGACGCCAACGGGGGGCCAGGATTTCTGGGTGGAGGTATTGGGGCCGGGCGGCATATGGGCCGATAGCCTCGGCGGCGCCACCGGTACACGCACCTTCACCACGGGCAATCTTCCCATTGGTGTCTATGCCGTGCGTGTCCGTGTTGGCAATACCACGACCGCAGGGACCTTTGGATACACCCTATCGGTGCAGTGAGGCGCAGGCTCAGCCCCCACCCACCAGCCGCACTACCTCCAGCCGGTCATCCTCTTTCAAGCTGGTGGCCTGGTGCTCGGCCTTGCGGATGACTTCGCCATTCAATTCGATGGCGGAGCCAAAGGCCGGAAGCTGAAGCCAGGCGGCCAGTTCAGCGACGCTGGATAGAGCAGGGGCCCGCCTTTCCTGCCCATTGATGATCAGCCGCATCACTTCAATCCGGTGGCCTGGAATCCCCGCTCCAGATCCGCCAGGAGGTCGGGTTGGTCCTCGATCCCCACCGAGAAGCGAAGCAGGCCGTCAGTGATGCCCAGGCGCGCCTTTACCTCTGGCGGCGTACGCAGGTGGCTCATGGAGGCCGGGTGCTGGATCAGGCTCTCCACGCCGCCCAGGGAGACCCCTCGGGTGATGACTTCCAGGGATTCGCAAAAGCGCTTTCCCGCATCCAGTCCGCCGCGCAATTCGAAGCTCAGCATGGCGCCGAAGCCGCCGGCCATTTGCTGTTGGGCCACCTCGTGGCCGGAGTGGCTGGGCAGCCCTGGATAATCCACCCGGGCGACAGCGTTCTGCCACAACAGCCACTGGGCCAGGCTCTGGGCGTTGTCCGAGGCGCGCCTCATGCGGAGGGGCAAAGTCTTGAGGCCGCGGTGCAGCAGCCAGGCGGCCATGGGGTCCAAGGTCGGGCCCTGCAGCTTGGCCACCTGCCAGCAGGCTACGATATCCGCATCCTTGCCGACGATGACCCCCGCGGTGAGGTCCGAGTGTCCCCCTAAGTATTTCGTGGCGCTGCTCACGCTGAAATCGATTCCCAAAGCGCAGGGCTTGGTGAGCACAGGGCTCGCGAAGGTGTTGTCCGCCACGGTGCGGATGCCGTACTTCTGCCCCAGGGTCGTGATGCCCGCCAGATCTGTGATGGCCAGGGTGGGGTTGGAAGGTGTCTCCACCCAGATCATCGCCGTCGCAGGGCGGATGGCCGCTTCCCATTCCGAAAGGTCCAGGGTGTCCTCGATCCAAGTGATCTGAAGCCCTCGGCGGGCCTCCCAGCGCTTCATGAGCTGCTCGGTGCCTAGGTAGATGGCCGCGGGAGCGATGAGGTGGTCGCCTTCCTTGAGCGTGGCTTCCAGGAGGGTCGCAAAGGCACTCATGCCGGAACTGGTGACCAGGGCGCGATCAGTGCCTTCCAGCGAGGCAATGACCGCCTCCACCTCACTGAAATTGGGGTTGCCCCAGCGCGTGTAGAAATTCGGCGGTTCGATGCTGGCGGAAAATTCAGCGCCCTCCGCATTGTCCATGAGCTGGAACACCGAGGTCTGGAAGATGGGCGTGGTCACGGCCCGGGTGGGGTTGTGCTGCTTGCCCGCGTGGATGGCGGTGGTGGTGGGTCCCCAGGTGTGTTCGGACATGGCCAGCCTCAGGCCTCCAGCATATACGATAGATATTCATCCGGGGGTCTAGTGCTTCCAAAACACGATGGCCAAGGCCACCACCACCAGGAGCACCAGCGCCATGAGCCGCCAAAGCGTAAGGGGACTGTCGTGGATATCGAGGGTGTGGGCTGCCGGGTCGTTGAGCGCGGCGCGGGTGAGATCATCCTCTGGCGTGTCGGTGGGAGGGTTGGGAGCCGGAAAAAGCGGTTCTTCCACCTGGCCGAAGAAGATGCGGTGAAAGCTGTCCTGGGGGTGGACTTCCAGAATCTCCGGCTCTTCAGGTTCAGGCTCTTGCGGAGCCACGCTGTCCCTTTCAGGAAGAGCTTCGGGAGCGTTCGGTTCATTGGGCAAAGGTGGCCTCCAGGATCTCGTTCACCAACTGCGGATTGACTTTGCCTTTGCCCGCCTTCATGACCTGGCCCACAAAGAACCCCTTTAGCTTTTCGTTCCCGGCCTGTAGTTGGGCCAGCTGTCCAGGATGGGTCCTGATGACCTCCCGCACCAGGGCCTCGATGGCGCCGCGGTCGGATACCTGGGCCAGCCCCTGCTGATCAACAACCTGCCGGGGCGTTCCCTCGCCCTTCAAGAGGGCCGGGAAAACAACTTCTTTGGCTGTGTTCAGGTTGAGGGTCTTGGCTTCCACGAGCTGAATGAGCTCCGCCAGGCGCCCTGCGTCCAGGCCCAGGGTCTCGATGGTCTTGCCGGTCTCGTTGAGTGTGCGGCTCACCTCTCCCAGCATCCAGTTGGCGGCTTGCTTGCCGTTGGACGCTTTGGCCACGGCTTCAAAAAAGTCGGCGAAGGCGCGGCTTTGAAGCAGCATCCCGGCCTCGTAGTCCGTCAGGCCGTATTCGCCCACGAGGCGTTCCCGGCGCTGTTCGGGTAATTCGGGCATGATGCTTCTCACCGCTTCTATTTCTTCCTTGGTGATGGTCAGCGCCGGAAGATCGGGCTCCGGGAAAAACCGGTAGTCCATGGCCGCCTCTTTGGAACGCTGGGGTTTCGTCTCGCCAAGGTCCGCGTCCCAGCCCCGGGTTTCCTGGGTGAAGGCCTCTCCCTTCTCCAGCAGGGCGATGTGGCGCGCCGTTTCATGCTCGATGGCCAGTTTCACGTTGCGGAAGGAATTGAGGTTCTTCACCTCTACCCGGGTTCCGAAAGACGCGTCCCCCGTGCGGCGGACGCTCACATTCGCATCACAGCGGAAGGAGCCTTCTTCCATGTTGCCGTCGCAAATGCCCAGGAACACCACCAGCCTGTGCAGGGCTTTCAGGTAGCCGTAGGCTTCGTTGGCGGAGCGCAGATCCGGCCCACCCACGATTTCTAGCAACGGCACGCCCGCGCGGTTCAGGTCCACATAAGTCGCCTTGTCCGACAACTCGTGATTGCTCTTGCCCGCGTCCTCCTCCAGGTGGGCCCGCTCGATCCGGATGCTCAAGCCCGCAGCGCTGCCCCGGACCTCCGGATCCCCCGTAATGGAGAGGTGGCCATCTTCGACCACCGCCACGGGCCCTTGGGTGATCTGGTAGCCCTTGGGAAGGTCTGGATAGAAATACTGTTTGCGATAGAAAACGGACTTCGGCTGGATCCTGGCTTCCAACGCCAGGCCCAGCTTCAGGGCCATGCGCACGGCTTCCTGGTTGAGAACGGGGAGCGCCCCGGGAAGGCCCAGGCAGACCGGACACGTGTGCGTGTTGGGGTCTGCGCCGTAAACATTGCGGCAGCCACAGAACATCTTGGATTGGGTCAGGAGCTGGACGTGGATCTCCAAACCGATGACCGCTTCAAAGCCGGGCTTCATGCTTCACTCCGAAAATGAATTATGCACCGATATGAACGAGGGGGACCGCCTGCTCGCTTCGCTCACTACGTCCCCCTCGTGCTCCCCACGTGGTGTCCGGGCCAAGCCCGGCCACCACGTCTGACATAAACAAGGTGCGGCCGCC
>JAJYMZ010000320.1 GCA_021786615.1 Acidobacteriota bacterium | reverse complement strand
GGAATAAAGATGCCATTTGTTGGCCCCCAGCCGCGATGCACCCGCAAGGAAAGGCCCGCGGGGCGTATCGTGAATACGCACAAGGGCCTTGACGCCGCGGGGCGCGCGGATGGGCGCCAACCCTCCCCTGTATCGAAGGCCGCACTGCGGCCTTCTCCCGCGGCAAAGCCGCGGACACGGGTCCCTGGGCGAGGGCGGCGGGCTGCGCAAGGCTGCGTTGACCTCCCTCGCCGTATGGGCGATATGCCTTCGGTCGGTCGCCTTGCCTTGCTTGCCCGGCGCTCCTCGCAAATGGCATCATTATTTCCTTTCAGGCCCTAACTGTATGCTAGGGTCATGTCCCCCACCGCCGCGATCATCGCCAAGGCCAAATCCCCCCTGCTGCCGAAAACCCTGGCCGAGATCGCGCCCTGCTTCCTCCAGCGGGGCTGGTCCCTGGTGGCGAGGGCTTCGCTCGCAGGCCCCTGGTCCGAGGCAGGCCTGGATCCCGCGCTGCTCACCATTGACGAGAAATTGGGGGACGCTCCTGAACTGGGGCTGGTGCTGGGCGGCGATGGGACCCTGCTCTCTGCGGCCCGGCGGGTGGGCATCCGCGGCGCCAAGCTGCTGGGCATCAACCTGGGTTCCCTGGGCTTTCTCACCTCGCATCCGGCCAGCGACGCAAAAAACGCCGTTGAAGCCTATCTCGCGGGCGAACTGCAAGAGGACACCCGCAGGATGCTGCACGCCGAGCTTTGGCGGGACGGCGGAAAAGTGATGGAAGCGGAACTGCTCAACGACGCGGTGCTCGCCAAAGGCGCCCTGGCCCGCATCATGGACATGCACCTGTCCGTGAACGGCCAGGAAGCCGCGCTCATCAAAGCCGATGGCCTGATCATCGCCACGCCCACGGGCTCCACGGCCTATGCGCTCTCGGCGGGCGGCCCCATCCTCCACCCGGCCCTTAAAGCTCTGGTCATCGCTCCCATTTGCCCCCACAGCCTCACCCTCAGGCCCTTGGTGGTGGATTCGGCCATGCCTGTTACCATCACCGTCGGTGATGCCGAAGACGCCCACCTGACCCTCGACGGGCAGATCGGCCAGGCCGTCCGCCAGGGAGATCGCGTGGAGGTGAGCCTGAGTTCCCACACCATCACCCTGATGCAAAGCCCAACCCTGCCCTATTTCCGATTGCTCCAGCAGAAGCTGCACTGGTCGGATCGGTAAGCCAAACGGATCAGGTATCAGCCACCACAACGGATGTGGTGCAGAAAAAAACTTGCTCGGGATTGACTTCTGGATTACGTTTGTTACGGAGGCTTTGTGGCGTCATGCTGCATTGCCTTTTTTTATCAAGCTTGCTGGCTTCGTGGCCTCAAATCGTCAATGACTGCAAAACTCCAAATCCTAAAGTCGGGGTTCCCATCGACCTCACGTGTGGCCAGATGCCGCAGCGCGCAAGCCTGCTGAACGTAAGAAGTTAATTCTTCTCTGGCAGGTTCATTCATTCCCTGAACTCTGAACCCCCAAGATAATACGTAGGCCAATAAATCGGCAATTTGGACGCCTGTCGTCAAATCACTATGAACAAAAAATGGTTCTGGAATGATAAGCCCTGCTTGTTGTTGGCCTTGTTGGGACTGTTTGAAATAGCGGTCAAGCTGGGTCACCAAAATATGGCTTTTCGTTTTCTCCAATTCGTCAAAGACAACAACTCCCTGTGCTAGCGGGTTCAACCCTTCGAGAAAATAGTGATATCTCTGAAAAAGGTACACATAGTCTTTCCTTAAAAATTCAGAGGCATCCACCCTTGATGCACTGCTTCGGATGACACTCGCGAATGCCTTGCAACGAAAACGCGCACAGATATTGAAAACTTCTGTGACAAAGGCAAGCTTAGCTTGCGCTAATGCAGCCAGCCCAAGCTGAGTAGGGTTTTCGGGGTCATCCATGGCGCTTTTGGCTAAAGCTGCGCGTTCTTCAGGCAAGATGGGGCCAATCGCATTCGCATGCTTGAATGTCTTCCGTTTCAAAATTTTCCGAGCTTTTAACTCCCGAGGCCCATCGGAATATCGGCGACCAAAGAAACGCAGTTCTGCTTCCTGGACCGCCCGTATCAGGTTCCAGAGATTTTGGTCTTCGATTGCAATCCCCGCCAAAACTTCGCAAGGCGAATCTTTCCTATCCTGTCCGCTCTCGTCTATGAATAAAAAGTAGGCCACTTAGATTCCCTGTTCATTCGCAACTGATCGTAGTTATGAAGAAACTTCAATGCAAGGAAGTGCCTCCAAAGTACTTTGTAGATTCAAGACCTCAAGCTCATCGTAATTTCAGCGACGCCAGCGCCAGCACCGAGCACACCACGGCGGTGATCCAGAGGCGGATGACGACCTTGTTCTCATGCAGGCCACCCAGCTCCATGTGGTGGTGGTAGGGCGCCATGCGGAAAATGCGCTTACCGTCCCGGAGCTTGAAGCTGCCGACCTGCAGAATGACGCTGACGGCCTCGATGACGAAAAGGCCACCCGCGATGGAAAGCAATAATTCCTGCTTGATGATGAGGGCGGTGGTGGCCAGCGCGCCGCCAAGGCCCAGGGAACCCGTATCCCCCATGAACATTTCCGCCGGATGGGCGTTGAACCAGAGAAAGCCAAGGCAGGCGCCCCCCATGGCGCTCATGAAGATGCTCAGCTCGGCGCCCCCCGCCACATAGGGCACCACCAGGTAGCCCGCGATCTTCACGTTGCCCGCCACGTAGGCCAGGATGCCGAAGGTGATCGCGACGATCAGGGTTCCACCAATGGCCAGGCCGTCGAGCCCGTCGGTGAGGTTCACGGCGTTGCTGGTGCCCACCATCACGAAGGCGATCCAGGGCAGCAGAAAGTAGCCCACGTCCGGCTGGAAATTCTTGAAGAAGGGCACCGACAACTGGCTGGTGTACGCGCCCCGCAGCCCGAAATCATGGATGAGAAAGGCCACGATCAAGGCGATGGCCGTGAGCCAGGCCATTTTCTGCCAGGAGCGAAGGCCCTCGTTCTTTTTCTTCCGCAGGCTCTTCACGTCATCCACGGCCCCTACGGCGCCAAACCCCAGCAGGGAGGCCAGCGCGATCCATATGGGGATGCTCCTGAGATCGCACCAAAGCAGCGTGGAAAGCGTCGTCACCAGGAGGATCAGGATGCCGCCCATGGTGGGGGTTCCCGCCTTGCTCTGGTGGTTCTGGGGGCCTTCTTCCCGGATGAGCTGGCCCATTTTCATCTGGCGCAGAGTGCGGATCACGAAGGGCCCGAAGAGCAGCGACAGCGCGAAGGCGAAGGCCGCGGCCATGGCCGCGCGAAACGTGATGTAGCGGAAAACGGAAATGCCGGGGATGTGCTCGCGGAAGGGGTAGAGAAGCCAAGGCAGCATGCGGTCGGGGGCTCTAGAAAAAGGATCGTGGAAACCAGGAGCGGCAGAAAAACTCATTGTCCCCGAAATTCCCTCCCGTGGGCGGCTCACACCTACATTTCCTTCCGGATGGGCGAATTCGGCGATCCAGGGGGTGTTCTCCGCTTAAAAGAGAAACTATCGCAGAGGGACGCGGAGGGCGCGGAGGTACGCAGAGTTTTTTTTCTCCGCGTACCTCTGCTTTTCTGCGTTCTCTGCGAATGTATTTCCCTTTCCACTTTCCGGCTGACCAGCCGATAAGATGAAGCCATGCCCCCAAGCATCCGAACCTTCATCACCCGCTGGCAGGCCGCGGATGGCCCCGAGCGCGGCAACATGCAGCAATTCTTGTCGGAGCTGATCCGCGCCCTGGGGCTTCCGGAACCGGAACCCACCGGCCCATCCAGCTCCTACTGCTTCGAGAAACAGATCCCGAATTACAACGCTGAAGGCAGGTTCACCAAGAACTACATGGATCTCTACAAGGCCGGTTGCTTCATTTTGGAAGCCAAGCGGACGCCGGACAACGTGCGGGCACAGCGTGGATCAGGCGGCGGAGGCGGTGGCAAGGGCCACAAACCAATGGTCCACGCTCCCGGCTTGCCCGGCCTGATCGAAGAACCGCGCACCCCGGGCTATCGCGCCAACGCCACCTACGACGCGAAACTCGAACTGGCCTTCATCCAGGTGATTGAATACGCCAAGGCCCTGGGCCTGCTGGGACCGCCGCCGCCCTTTCTGATCGTGTGCGACATCGGCCATAGCTTCCACATCTGGAATCGCTACGATCCCAAGGCGGGCGGCGGCTACGGCGGGTTCGGCGCGCGGCGCATCATCCTGCTCGATGAACTGGAAGATCCTGAAATCCAAACGTATTTCCGCACGATCTGGACGAACCCGAAAGCTCTGGACACCAGCCGGCTGCGCGCCCAGGTCACCCGCGGCATCGCCTTGGAACTGGGCGGTCTCGCCAAGGAACTGCACACCACCACCCGCGGCAAGGACGAAGTCGCGCACTTCCTCATGCGCTGCGTGTTCACCTGCTTCGCCGAGGACATTGACCTGTTGCCCGGAAAGCCCTTCACCGAGGGCCTGCGGCGCCTGGAAAAAGACCCCGATGAGGCCCATGCCTTTCTTCAAGACTGGTGGAAGGTCATGGACGAAGGCGGCAAATGGGGCTGGGAGAAGGTGCTGCGCTTCAATGGCGGGTTGTTCAAGGACACGACGGTCCCGCCCCTCTCCCAGCCGCAGCTCGCGCTGCTGCGCATGGCGGCGGAAAAGGATTGGCGGGAAGTGGAACCCGCGATCTTCGGCACGCTGCTGGAAAGCGCGCTGGAAGACGATGAGCGCCATCGCCTGGGGGCGCACTACACGCCCCGCGCCTACATCCAGCGCCTGGTGGATGCCACCTTCGGCCAAGAACTGCGCGGGCAATGGGCCGAGGTAGAAACGGAAATCGCGGCGATCCTGGAGCACGGCAACACCGAAGCAGCCGTGGATGCGGCCAAGGCCAAGCTCCGCGCCTTCCACCAGCACCTGGCGACTTTGCAATTCCTGGATCCCGCCTGCGGCAGCGGCAATTTTCTTTACGTGGCCTTCGACACCTTGAAGCGGCTGGAAGGCGAAGTGCTGCGCCGCATGGAGGAACTGGGCGAGTGGTTTTCGGCCCTGGAACTTTCCCACGAACGCATTTCGCCGTCTCAATTCAAGGGACTCGAGATCAACCCCTGGGCCGCGGGCATCGCGGAGCTGGTGCTGTGGATCGCGTACCTGCAATGGTTCCGCCGCAATCATCCGGCGGGCAATCCACCCGAGCCCGTGCTGCGGAACTACGGCAGCATCCAACAGCGCGACGCGGTGCTGGAGTTAGATGGCGAAGAGAGCATGGGAACCAGCCGCTGGGATGGGAAAACCACCAAACTCGATGCCCGTGGCCGCGCAGTGCCGGATGACGCCGCGCGAATCCACGCCACGCGGCTGCTGAACCCAAGGCCCGCGCCCTGGCCCAAGAGCGATTACATCATCGGCAATCCGCCCTTCCTGGGAAACGCCTCCATGCTCGGCAACCTGGGCGTGGGCTATACCGAGGCCCTGCGCGCCACCTACCCCGACGTGCCGGACACCGTGGATTTCGTTCTCTACTGGTGGCACAAGGCCGCTTGGGAAGTACGTTCGGGCAGGGCGCGGCGGTTTGGGCTCATCACCACCAACAGCCTCCGGCAGGTGAGGCAGTGCGGGGTCATCGAATTCCACTTATCACCTTCATCCTTGTTAAAAAACAAAAAAAATATGATTAACAAGGATGAAGGGGATGAAGGGGATAACAAAAAACCACTGAAGCTTTTATGGGCGATCCCCGACCATCCCTGGGCGGGCGAAGGCGCCGCCGTGCGCATCGCCATGACCGTGGGTGGTCTCGAAGGTTCGCCCATCCTGGCCCACGTAGTGACGGAGCCCAAGACGCCCGATCCCGAGCACGCCGCCGAAGGCTTGGTGATCGAAGAAGTAAAAGTGGAAAGCATCCATGAAGACCTGAGCGCGGGTGCCCGCGTGGCGGATGCGGTGGCGTTGAAGGCTAATGTTGGGATTTCGTGTCGGGGAATGGAACTAGGAGGCTCGGGCTTCCTCGTTGAACCCGAGCAGTGGGAGACATGGGGACGCCCTGCCGTTGTTCATCCATACTTGCATGGTCGCGACTTCACAGATCATCCACGAGGTCTGATGGTCATTGACCTGTTCGGGATGAAGGAAGACGAAGTTCGCAAGACCTACCCCGCGATCTATCAACACCTGCTCCAGACTGTGAAGCCAGAAAGAATTGTGAACAACGCAAGCGCCACTCGAACGAATTGGTGGATCTTCCGAAGGCCCCATCCTGAATTCCGCCCTGCCCTTCGTGGTCTGCCCCGCTACATCGCCACGGTGGAAACGAGCAAGCACTGTGTCTTCCAGTTTCTGGACGGCGCTACGGTGCCCGACAACAAGCTCATCGTCATCGCCAGTGCGGATGCCTTGCATCTGGGCATCCTCAGCAGTCGCTTCCATGTGGTGTGGGCGCTGGCTGCTGGCGCGCATTTGGGCGTCGGCAACGATCCCGTCTACGTTAAATCCCGTTGCTTCGACCCATTTCCCTTCCCGGAAACCACCAAGGCCCAAGCCGCGCGCATCCGCGATCTTGCCGAAGAACTGGACGCGCACCGCAAACGGGCTCAAGCCCTAGGCCTGGGCATCACCGCCCAGTACAACCTGCTGGAGCGCTTGCGCAGCGGCGAAGCCCTCACCGAAAAGGAAAAATCCACCGACGCCCAAGGCCTGGTGAGCCTGCTGCTGGACCTGCACCAGAAGCTGGACGCCGCCGTGGCTGAAAGCTACGGCTGGGACGCGGACCTGCCCGAGCCGAAAATCCTGGAGCGCCTGGTGGCCCTGAACCAGGCCCGTGCCCTGGAGGAAGCCAAAGGCCAAATCCGTTGGTTGCGCCCGGAGTACCAGGCACCACAAAGCCACGAAACGACCACAGAGAATCAAAATCAAAAACATCCACGACAACGACACAAAGGAATGAACTAACAAAAATTGGCCACAAAGGGGCACAAAGTTCACAAAGAAAAGCTTTTTTACTTTGTGTCCTTTGTGCCCCTTTGTGGCCAAAATTCTTTTTGTGTCTTTGTGTCTTTGTGGTCCAGCTTTTTTGTTTTTACTTCGTGCCTTCGTGGTCAAGCCGTGCCTTTGTGGTCCAGCAGCCAGGCCACGGCCTGCTCTGAGGTCCAGTAGCGGCTGCCTTTGACCAGGATGCGCGCGCCGTCGGGGATGGCGCCTAGACCCGACGGATCGTCCCGCATGGAATCGAAATCTGGGAATGCAAAAGCGCCTTCACCGAAGCCTTCGGCCATGGCCTTGGCGAAATCGCCGTAGACCCAGATCCGCTGCAAGCCTTTGGCCCGGAGGCCTTGGCCCACTTCGCGGTGCATGCGCTCGGCGTTGGCGCCCAATTCCCGGATGCAGCCCAGCACCGCCACGGCCTCGCCGCTTTTCAGCTCCAGCAGCGATTCGGCGCAGGCCAGCATAGAATCGCCACTGGCGTTGTAGCTCTCGTCCAGCAGCCAGCCGCCGCCGGCCATGGCGTGCAGGCGGCCCCGGCCTTCTTCGGGTTCCACGGTTCCCAGGCCCACGGCGATGTCATCTCGGTCGAAGCCCGCCATCAGCGCGATGACCGCCGCCAGGGAAGCGTTGCGGACCTGGTGGGCCCCACGCAGTTTCAAGTCAATGGGCAGATCGCAGTCCGGCGTGCGAAGGGTGAACCGCTCGCCCCGGGGCCCCATGGATTCAATGTCTTGCCATCCGAAATCCTCGCCATCACCCACGGGCACGGCCAGTTCCTGCGCTGTCCAAGGCTGTTCTGAGATCCAGCGGCACCAGGGATCCGTGGCCAGGTGGGCCCAGGCTCCGCCCCCCCGCATGCCCTCGACGAGCTCGCCCTTGGCCCGGGCGATGCCTTGCTGCCCATCAGGGAAATTCTCCAGATGGGAAGTCCCGATGAGGGTGATGACGCCGAAGTCCGGCGGCGCGATTTCCGTCAGGCGCCTGATCTCGCCCGCCGTGCTCATGCCCATCTCCAGCACCGCCGCGGATTCGCCCAGCGGCATGGTGGCCAGGGCCTGGGGCATCCCCAGCGTATTGTTGTGGTTGCCGGGCGTCTTCCAGCCGCCCGTGGCCGCCGCCAGCAGATCCTTGGTGCTGGTCTTGCCCACGCTGCCTGTGATGCCGAACACCGCATGGGGCCGCACGGCCTTGAGGCGCGCCTGCCCCCAGGCCTGCAGGGCCGCGAGGGTGTCGGGCACGATGAGTTGCGGAACAGGGAGTTCAAGGGGGTGATCCACCAGCAGGCAGGCCGCCCCCAGTTCCACGGCCTTGGCGGCGAAGGCATGGCCATCCCGGCCCGCGCGGATCGCCACGAAACACTCCCCCGGCTGGAGTGTGCGGGTATCCAGGGAAAGGGCGGTGGGAAACAGGGAGCCATCCCCCCGCAGTTCCGCATGAATGAGTGTGGCCACTTGTTGAAGGTCGAACAGCATGGGATTCCAGCACTCCGAAGGCTTGGCTTGTCCAAGTGGTTGAGAGATAGATAATCCCTTATTTTCCAGAAGCCAGTTGAAGCAATTGCTCGTGCTGCTCACAGCGAACGCCAGCATGAAGCGCCATTGCAAAATAACCTCACCCCGCGGGATGATCTGCCAGGACCCGCTGATCCCGGAATTTGCGATTGGACACCCTCACCTGGCTTCAGGCCTCGGGCTTCAGGCTTCGGGCTTCGGGCTTCAGGCTTCAGGTTCGCATCAGCATTCGCACAATCCAATGCGAAGGCATTCTTTTCCTGAAGCCTGTAGCCCGTAGCCCGTAGCCTGTAGCCTGTATAGCCCGTAGCCTGTAGCCTGAAGCCTGTAGCCAGTTTTCTCCTCTCCACTTGCGGGATTCGGCCTGAAACCTACTTCACCTTGGGCTGGGCCTGCAACGCGGCGATGGCCGCGCGGGCCTGGGCCGCCTGGGGGCTGGCGGGATCAACTTCGATGACGCGGTTCCATGCCTTGATGGCCTTGTCGTTCTGCTTCAGATCCTGGGAATAGACGATGCCCATATTGAAAAGGCTCTGGGTGTGTTTGGGGTCCAGCTTGGAGGACTTCTCGAAATTGGCGATGGCTTTGTCGTAGGCCCTCAGCTCGCGGTACATGACGCCCTGGTCCGTCAGGACATCGGCGTTCTTGGGATCCAGTTCCAGGGCCTTGGCATAGGCATCCACGGCCTTCTGGGGCTGGTGGGTGTCGAAATAGTCGTTCCCCAGCTGCTTCCAGGCTGCCAGGTTCTTGGGTTCGCGGGCCACCACCTGGGTGTTGCTGAAGATGCGCGCCTGGGCTTCCATGGCGCTGGGGGGAACGGCGGGCATGGGCATGGCGCCGACATTCGGCGCCGCCACCGGGGAGGGCATGGGAACCGCCGCCGCGATGGTCGCCGGCTGGCCCGAAGAGCGGCCGGAGCCCGTGAAATACCCGATGATGAACCCCGCGAGGAGGCCAATCACCAGGCCGATCAGAATGTTCTTGTTCATGGGCCGGACTCCGTCCCGTCTGTGCAGCGCGGGCATCAAAATTCTTGCATAGAACGCGTTCCAAAGCTGTGACCACCGTCTCATGGGGAGTGGCTGGTCAATCCTTCCCGAGGTCCTTCACCACCTGCTCGCCCCCCAACTGCTCCATCTGCCTGAGGATCCACGCCTGGCGGCCGCGGACGTAAGCGCTGGGGGCCTCCACGCGGTACTTGTGGGGGTTCGGCAGCACCGCCGCCAGCAGGGCCGCTTCGCTGGGGCGCAGCCGGCTGCTGTGTTTGTGGAAATAGGTGGTGGAGGCCGCCTCCACACCATAGACGCCATCGCCGAATTCCACACTGTTCAAATAGACTTCCAGGATCCGGCGCTTGGGCCATTCCAGCTCGATGAGCATGGTGAAGTAGGCCTCGGCCCCCTTGCGCAGCCACGAGCGGGACTCCCAGCAGAACTGGTTCTTGGCGGTCTGCTGCGACACCGTTGAGGCCCCGCGTTTGCGCCGGCTGTGCTCGTTGTGGACATAGGCTTTCTCGATGGCCGCCCAATCAAAACCGAAATGATCGGCGAAATTCTGGTCCTCCGCCGCGATGACCGCCACCCCCACGGAGGGGGACATCTCTTCCAGCGGCACCCAGGTGTGGCGGGAAGTGTAAGGTTCGCGGCTGAACCACGAGGCGATGCGCCGCTCCACCATCAAAGCCGAAAAGGGCGGATGGATGAACCGCAGCACCAGCACCAGGAGCACGGTTCCCACAAGGAATCCCAGGACGCCCAGGGCGGACCATCGCAGACCTCGCCGCCACCAAGTTTGCTTTTTCGATGCCATGTCAACCCCGTTGGATCCGAATCCACAGATAAGCACGAACCGGGTTGTCGGGCCCAGTCACACCCGGCAGCGATGAACCACAGATGACACAGAAAAACAATTAATCCACAGATTGCACCGATTCACACAGATTCAAATGAATGCGACTCACCAACTGGATTTTGTGTGCTATCTGGATTTTAGAGGAAGAACTGCATCTACAGGTCTCACAGATGCACCTTTGCCTGGAGTGGCATTGCAGCGAAACCTGAATCTCTTGTTTTTGAATCTGTGTGAATCGGTGGAATCTGTGGATACCCGATCTGTGGAATCTGTGGTTCCATCTTTGTTGAATCCTGGATGCCTCATGCCCAAGCGCCTTGTCATCTGTTCCGATGGAACCTGGAACAAGCCGGACCAGAGATCGCCCACCAACGTGGTGAAACTGAACCGCGGCATTCAATCTGTGGATGCCGTGGGCATCGAACAGCGCGTCTTCTATCACGATGGCGTGGGCGCCAGGGGTGGCTGGTGGAAGCGCTTCACGGGGGGCGCCTTTGGGGCAGGCATTGATGCCATCATCCAGGCTAATTACCGATTTTTGGTTGATAACTATGAACCTGATGATGAACTGTTCCTGTTCGGCTTCAGCCGGGGCGCCTACCTGGCGCGCAGCACCGTGGGACTGATCCGGAATTGCGGACTTCTCAAGCGCGGGCACCTGGACCAGTTTGATGCGGCCTACGCGCTGTACCGTCGCCGGGACGAGGCCTCCCATCCCCGCGCCGAGGAGGCCTCGGCCTTCCGCGCCAAATTTTCCTGGGAGCCGCGCGTGAGGTTCATCGGGGTCTGGGATACCGTCGGATCTCTGGGCATACCTTTGATGCCGCTGCGCTTTTGGACCAAGGAATTCTACGAATTCCACGATGTCCAGCTCAGCAGCTGGGTGGACTTCGCCTACCAGGCCCTGGCCGTGGACGAGCACCGGAGGCCCTTCGAGCCGACCCTGTGGCAGGCCCAGGAGAGCGCCAAGACCCAGGTCCTGGAGCAGGCCTGGTTCCCGGGCGTGCACGCGAACATCGGCGGCGGCTACGAGGATCACGGACTTTCAGACCTGGCCCTGCGCTGGTTGGCGGAAAAGGCCAGCGCCTGCGGTCTGGCGTTGGAGCTGCCCCATGACCTCGCCCCTGATGCGCTGGGCGCGATGGAGGATTCCATGACCTTCTGGTATCGGCTCCTGGGAGAAATCATCCGCAAGATCAGCCCGGGCTCCGATGGCCAGTTCATCGCCCCCTCGGTGAAGGTTCGCCAGTCAGCCACCACGGACTACCGCCCGCCGAATGTGCCGTGGCCTTAGCCATGACAGAGAAAAAAGCCGCAGATCACGCAGATTGATTTCCCTGATTACCCATGAACCTCAGCCTGGAACCGCTTGGCGCCAATACGCGAAAAGGGCTATGAATCCACAGATTCCACGGATTCCACCGATTGAATACTGCGAACAGTGGAGAAATGAAGCTCCCTCCCGGTAGGTAGCATGGGCCGCCCCGGCTTGGCCGGGGCCGCGCGACTTCGTCGTGCGGATTTTCAGGGCGGCGGCGCTTGCGCACCAAAGGCGCGGGGTTGCCGCCGACCTGAAAACCGGTTGGCCCATGCGGAGCCGAAGGGAGATGATTGCTCCTTCCGGGTCAACGGCACTTGGGAATCTGTGTCATCTGTGGAATCTGTGGATGAGTTGTTAATCGTGAAAAACAGCTGGCTGAGCTTGGTCGGTAATCAGGTTGATTTTTTAATCGGCGTTATCTGCGACATCTGCGGCTTTCTTTTCCGTATTTTTAATTCTTCGCCTCTGTGGCTTAAAAGAGCCGCCCCACTATGGTCGCCAAGACCGTCTCCACGCGCAGGACCCGGGGGCCCAGGTCCACGGCCTTGAACCCGCAAGCGAGGAGGCTTTGAACCTCAGCTTCCACCCAACCGCCTTCGGGCCCGATGGCCAGCGTAGTGGGCGTGGTGAGATCGCGAGGACATATTTCCACTGCTCCAGGATGGGCCACCAGCGGCAGCGTGTCCTTGACCAGGGCTGGCAATTCGTCTTCCACGAAGGGCCTGAACAATCGCGCCATGCGCAGCTCGGGGAGAACCGTGTCCTTGGCCTGTTCCAGGCCGAGCACTCGTTGCAACAGCAAGTTTTCATCGCTTAATCGTGGGCTCTTCCAGTAACTTTTCTCGACCTTCCAGGCGTTCAGCAGCACGATGCGCGCGACGCCAAGGCTCGTGGCGGCGGCCAGGGCGCGGTTCAAGACCTTGGGCCGCGGCAAGGCAAGAATGAGTGTCAGCGGCAATTTGGGCGGTGGTTCCTGCTCCAGCGCCACGTCCATCTCCAGCGCCGTGGCATCCAGGCGGGTGATCATGCCGCGGCCCATCCGCCCATTGACGACTCCCACCGCGAGCGAATCGCCCAGGACCGCCCGATGGATTTCCTTTACATGGGTGAGGCGACGGCCTTCAAGCCGGACCTGATCAGGCGCGACAAAGTCGCTTTGGTCGAGCAGCACCAGGTTCATGGCCGCTTCATTTCCCTAGCGTGCCGCGCAGGGTCCTGCCATCTTCATAGACGAGGTCGTCCAGACGCCAGCCTTCGGAGGTCTTGCGCAGCCGGGCCGCCACGGTCCTCCGGTGGCCGTTGCCGATGAAGATCACGGGTATGCGCGTGACATCGCCCCTGATCTCGGCCTTGCCCACCACGAAACGTTTCGGGAATTCCTGGCTATCGGTGAATGGATCGCCATTGATATTGGGGACCAGGGCGGGGTCCTTTGGCCGGTCCAATTCCGCGTTGAGCTGATGCAGAAGATCCACGCTGAGCCATTTGGCCTTGCGGGCAACCGATGCCTTGGTGAACCCCATGCCGTGCCTGAAGTGATCCATGAAAAGAGCCTGAACCACCGCCGCGGGTCCCACTAGAGTTGCCGGTGCCCCCCCAAGGAGGGCGACCGGGAATAGTGCGAGAGCATGGTTGACCATAGCCAATGGTAAGCCGTCCCGAGTGTTCCGTGGAACTTGAGATTGAGCCAGCCGGAACGACCGAATAATACTTTTCCCAGGTCAGGATTTCCTGCGGGAGGTCTTGCGTGCCTTGGCGCCAGCAATCTTGAGCGCCTTGCGCATCCAGCCTTCCAGCACATCCGTATCCTCGATCACGTCCGCGGGAACTTCGAAATAGCCCATGGCCCGTTCGTCGCCGTAGGGATGGAAGGCACCCATGCCCTTGGCTTCGTAGTCGCCACGATTGCTTTCATCCACTTTGAAGTAAAGCCGATCGTCATCCATCAAGGCGAAGAAGAGTCCCCCTGAATAGACGCCCACGCCGCCGAACATGGCTCGCGCGGTCACGGGTGCGACTGTGCCCAGCTGCTCCAGCACGAATTCGCGGTACGACGGACTTACGGACATATTCCTGCCTCGGTTCATGGAACTGGCCTTCTTGTACCACTGAACCCCTATTTTTTCACCTCCTCAGCGCGGCCTGCCAACTCTCGCGCTTTTGGCCCCAGCCTAAGCCGCGCTCAGCCGTGGACCTTGTTACACTTGGAAAGATGAGGCCCCTTCGATTTCCTCCCTTCCGGCAACAGGCGCTGCTCTTTGGAGCGCGCAAGCCGTGGTGAAAGCGAAGTCCAGCGTCAAAGCTCCCGCCAGCAGCGGGCCTATCTCCATCCAACTCCTGTCCGAGGCCCGGGTGCTGGAATTGCACCGCGCCCTGGTGGTCTTCTCGTCCACCACTGAAGCGACCATAAAAGATCTCGGCCTGCGGGAGGAACAGCTGCTGGAAGGCGCCGTGTCCAGGCAATTCCAGAGCACGGGCCTTCTGCTGGAAGGTTCCGACCCGCGGGAAAAAACCGCCGCGCTGCTTCAGGGTCTGCTGGACGAGCTGCCTTTCTACGACGGCAATGCCCAGACCGCCCTGCTGGCCACGCTGATGCATCTGGACATCAATGATTTCGCGCCCAACCAGGTTTCCCATGACGATTTGTACCGGCTGATCTCAGCCATGATTGCCCACGAAACCCATCTGCTGCCCCTGAAAGGCGCCAAGGCCGCCAGCCGCAAGGCCGGCGTGAAGGCCACCCAGGAAGATGAGCTGTCCCGGGTTTTCCAGTGGCTCATGGCCAATACGAGATGGAGTGACCATCGGGAATACCCCATTCCCTTGCCCGAATTGAAGCGGCTGCTGAACGGCCTGGACGCCGATATTGGCGATCCGGAAGCTGGACAGATCCAAGTGCTCAAAGCCGATGCCCAGACCGAAAAACGCTTCCTGGGACTGGGTTCCAAGACTGTGTCCCGCCTGGTCCCCGTGATGAGTTTCCCTGATCCCGGCGGCGACGGCCTGGTCTCGGCCAATCTCCTTCGCGACATCCAGAAAGCCCTCAAGCTGACCGGCAATGACGACAAGCCATTCTATGATTGGGGCGCCAAGATCCAATCCTTCCTGCGGCAATACCAGACGCTGTGGCCGAGGCTGGCGAAGCTGTAAGGGTGGTCCCTGCAAAATTTCCGATTTACGATTTACGATTTTTGATTGAAGCCCAATGAGCGATGGGGGACTCAACCGAAAATCGGCAATCGGCAATCGGCAATCGAACATTGGAGCCTTGCTTCTGGCTAGGCTAGGTCATGGCAGTGATTGACCTGCAAGAAATTTTCATCAGAGGTTCCCATGTCCATCGAAGCCGCCCTTTCCTATCTTTCGTCGCCCCATCTCGAGGCCGAACTCCGTGCAGAATTGCAGGCCCTCCTGGACCTCGCGAAGTCTGGCGACGAAACCGCCAAGGCCGAATTGGCCGACCGTTTTTCAGAGCCTTTGGCCTTCGGCACCGGCGGTCTGCGGGGCATCATGGGCGCTGGCCTCAAGCGCATGAACAAGCCCAACGTGCGGCGCACGACCCTGGCCCTCGCCGCGGTGGCGAAACTCCATGCGCCGGGGAAAAAGGTCGCCCTGGTGGGGTTCGACACGCGCCACAACTCGGCGTCCTTCGGCCAGGAGGCGGCGCGGGTGCTGGCGGCGGAAGGCTTTCATGTCTTTCTGGGGGACCGCCCCCTGCCCACGCCCTTTCTGTGCTTCGCCATGCGCAAACTGGGGGCGGCCTGTGGCGTGATCATCACAGCGTCGCACAATCCCAAGGCCTACAACGGCTACAAGGCCTACGATGACCGCGGCGCGCAAGTGCTCGCGCCTTGGGATGCGGAGATCGAAAACAGCGCCGCGGTCCTTCCCCTGGTGCCGGAAAGCCCCGCGGAGTCCATGGACCAGGGCATCCAGTCCATCCCGCTTGAAATCGAAGAAGCCTATCTTTCCCTGGGTCTCTCCCTGCGCCAAGGACCCGCGGTGTTCGTGAATCCCAAGTTGCTCTACACACCTTTCCACGGCACCGGCAGCGCCTTCGTGCCTGAGCCTCCGCGCCC
>JAJYMZ010000117.1 GCA_021786615.1 Acidobacteriota bacterium | reverse complement strand
TCACCCGCCCCCACTGCCCACGGCCTCCATTTATTACCTCTTTGTTCCCCTCCTTTCACGCGGCAAACTAAACGTGTTTAGCCTGAAACGGAGAACCAATGAGCCTCAATGCGATCATGCGCTGGCTGAAGCCGCGTGAATTGGTCTTCTTTGATCTGCTGGACGAAGCCGCTGCGAACGTGCTGGCCTCGGCCCAGTTTTTCGACCATGGCCTGCGTTCTGGGGATGCCTCCACCTGGGCTGAACTGCGGCGGGAGATGAAGGACCTGGAGCATAAGGGCGACGAACTCACCCATGACATCCTGGATCGCCTGAACCAGTCTTTCGTGACGCCCCTGGAACGGGAGGACATCCTGGCCTTGGCCCACAGCCTGGACGACGTAGTGGACAAGCTGGACGCGGTGGCGGAGCGCTTCGTGCTCTACCGCATCGAGGCGGTGAACCCATCGGCCCTGGAACTCAGCAATCTGGCGGTACAGGGCGCCACGGAGCTGGTGGTGCTCATCAAGAGCCTTCGCACCATGTCGGATGGCAAGGAAATCAGCCGCCGCATCCGCCACGTCCATACCCTGGAGAACCAGGCGGACTCCGTGTATCACTCAGCCTTGGCCCAGATCTTCGAGGATCCCAAGGACCCGGTCCTGTTGATCAAGTGGAAGGAGATCCTCGACATCCTCGAGGAAGCCACCGATGACATCAAGCTGGTGGCCCAGGTGGTGGGCAGCACCATCATGCGAAACGCCTGAGGGCATGGACTCCATGACCCATTACATCCCTCTAGCGCTGATCGCCATCGTGCTCTTTTCCTGGACCATTGACTACATCAACGGGTTCCATGATTCGGCCAACGCCATCGCCACCGTCGTTTCCACCGGCGTGATGCCGGTCAAATACGCCATCGCCATGGCCGTGACCCTCAATTTCCTCGGCGCCCTCATGGGCACCTCGGTGGCCACGACCATCGCCAAGGGGTTGGCGGACAGTTCGCACATGGTCCCGGCGGTCATCATCGCCGCCCTCCTGGCTGCCATCCTTTGGGATTTGCTCACCTGGTGGTTCGGAATCCCCAGCAGCACCAGCCACACGCTCATGGGCGGTCTGGCCGGGGCGGTGATCGCCCACGCGGGCCTCGCGAGCCTCAAATGGACCAAGCTGCGCGAGATCGGGGCCTTCATCGTGATCTCCCCTCTCATGGGTTTCCTGGTGGCCATGTTCCTCATCATGAGCATTTTGTGGGTCGTCCGGCACATGCGGGTGCGCAAGGTGAACGTGGTTTTCCGGAAGCTCCAGTTGGTTTCCGCGGCAGCCATGGCCTTCACCCATGGCCAGAATGACGCCCAGAAAGCCATGGGAGTCATCTGCCTGGGGCTCATCATCTATGGATACCTGCCTCCAGGGGTTGGCAATGTGCCAGTCCCCCTCTGGGTGAAAGTCGGCTCCGCGTTCATGATGGGCGCCGGCACCGCCGGCGGCGGATGGAGGATCATCAAGACCCTCGGCCACAAGATCACCAAGCTCAAGCCCATCCATGGATTCGCGGCGGAAAGCGCCGCCGCCCTCGTGCTGTTCGCCACGGCGCATCTCGGCATCCCCGTCTCCACCACCCACGCCATCAGCGGCGCCATCATGGGCGTGGGCACCAGCATGAATGCCAAGGCGGTCCGGTGGGGCCTGGCCGGAAACATCTTCGTGGCGTGGATCCTCACGATCCCCGTAAGCGCCTTGCTCGCCGCCACTTTTTATCACCTGCTGGTGATGACGTCCCCCAACCTCCAGGCCAACCCGCATCCGGCCCAGATCCAGGTGATGCATTCTCCCAGCGCGGGCATTGGGCGCTAGGTTGTGGGAGGTAGGGCTTCAGCCTCGGGACTTGAAACTTGAGACTTGCAGTTCTTGACCTTCGGCTACCGGCTACACTGAGTCTCAGGAGCCTGTCTTGCTTTACCGGGAACAAATCCGCTACAAGAGCCGCAAGGAAATAGAGAAGCTCCGCACGGCGGGGCGGTTGGCGGCCAACGCGCTGCGCACGGCGGCCCGGGCGGCCAAGCCGGGCGTGAGCCTTCTGGAGCTGGACAAGATCGCTGAGACCTTCATCCGCAAGCACGGCGCGGTGCCCAACTTCAAGGGCTACCACGGTTTCCCGGGCACGCTCTGCACTTCGGTGAATGACAAGATCGTGCACGGCATCCCCACGAACTACGTCCTGCAGGAAGGCGACATCATCGCCATTGATTGCGGCTGCCGGCTGGATGGCTTCAACGGCGACACCTGCCTGACCGTGGGCGTGGGCCAGATCTCAGAGCAGGCCCGGATGCTCATCCAGACCACCCAGCTCGCCATGTTCGTGGGCATCGAGCAGTGCCGGCCGGGGCTGAGGCTCGGCGATATGGCCACGGCGGTGCAGACCTTCGCCGAGGAGCGCGGCTACAGCATCGTTCGCGAGTACATCGGCCACGGCATCGGCCGGGACCTCCACGAGGATCCCCAGGTGGTCTACGCCGACCAGCGCCCCGGCACAGGCTTCCGCATGGAGCCCGGCATGACCATCACCATCGAGCCCATCCTGAACACCGGCTCCCAGAAATGCATCGTCGAGCCCGATGGCTGGACCGTGCGCACTCAGGATGGCGGCCTCAGCGCCCAGTTCGAGCACGCCATCGCCATCACCAAGGACGGACCCGACATCCTCTCGTTTCCCGACCCGGAATACGAGCTGGAGGATGGACTGTAGGTGATCAAGGCAAAGGTCCAACCCAGAGGCAGGAAGATTTTC
>JAJYMZ010000040.1 GCA_021786615.1 Acidobacteriota bacterium | reverse complement strand
CCGATCTGAGCTTCCGGCCCTCTCCAACCCGGGCCTGCTGCGCGTGGATCACCTCACCAACAATGTCGGCGTGGGCGAGATGGACCGCTGGGTGGAATTCTACGAAAGCATCTACGGCTTCGTGGTCACGCGGGAATTCAAGATCCGGGGAAGCCTGGGAACGGGCCTCAATTCCAAGGTTGTCCAGAGTTCCAACAACCGCATCATCATCCCCATCAACGAGCCCACGGACTCCAAAAGCCAGATCCAGGAATACGTGAACCGCCACCGCGGACCCGGCGTGCAGCACATCGCCATGGGCACCGCCGACATCCTGGAGACGCTGCCGGCCCTGCAGGGGCAGGGCTTCAATTTCCTGCGGACGCCAGATACATATTACGAATTGCTGCCCGGCCGCATCGCCAAGGGCGGCTACACCGTGACCGAAAGCCTGGACCGCGTGAAGGAGCTGGGCATCCAGATCGATGGCGATCCCACTGGGTACCTGCTGCAGATCTTCACCGAGGACCAGATCGGCCCGCTCTTCTTCGAAGTCATCCAGCGGCGCGGCAATCGCGGTTTCGGCGAGGGCAATTTCCAGGCGCTTTTCGATTCCATCGAACTCGATCAGAAAAGGCGCGGCGTGCTCTGATCGCTCGTTTTCAAAATGGTGTTTGGAATCCCTCCGCTTCAGCGGCTCGGGACAGCATCTTATCGAAAACGAGGAAGGTGGACTTCTCCCGACGGCGCCTTGCGGCTAGCGACGAGGCCAAGTGCAGCGCGTCGAAACCACGAAGGCGATAGGTCCGGCTTAGGATGCCAGCCACATTTAGGACATTTTGATCCAGGAATATCACGTGGTAGTGGGGCCAGGATCTCTGAAAATCAGAGTTCAGGCGATTCAAGTCAGCTTCATCCGCCACGTTCCGGGCGAAGGCAGCCAGCACTTCCGCGTAGCTTACACAGGAGGTCGTGACGCGGGCTCCCCGTTCGGATTCATCAAAGACAAGCTTCAATAGTTCGCTGGTATGGGTCTCCTGGATATGGAGTTTCACGATGGCTGACGCATCCAGATAAAGGATCATCGCCGATCATCCAGGAGCTTCGCGGACACGGGCTTGGTAGGCCGAGTTTTCAGGACGATCGGTTTGGGAAGTTCAAATCCCGTTTCCACAAGCACGGCCTGTTGGAGGATCAACCTCAACTCTTCGGCCATGGACCGCCCATTCCGGGATGCCATGCGCTTGATGGAAGCTACTGTGGATTCTGGGACTTCACGAACCAGCACCTGGGACATGGAAGGCTCCTGCCAATCAATGATATCGTTTGTTATCACCCTACGCAAGGTGGACTTTTGCAAGGCTGGTAGCCTTGAAGGAATCCCATGGAGCTTCCATGCAGCTGCAGCCGGCCCTTCACATCCTGAAATCCCGCGCGCCCTTCATTCCCGAACTGGCCATCGTGCTGGGCTCGGGGCTCGGGGGCCTGGCGGAAAGCGCCGAAGCCAAGGCCGGGACCTCCATTTCCTTCACCGAGTTGCCGGGCTTCCCGGAACAAAGCGTGGCGGGGCACAGCGGCAAGCTGATGTTCTGCGAATTCGAAGGCCGGAAGGTCGTCCTGCAGGCGGGCCGCTTCCACTATTACGAAGGCCATCCCTTGGATGTGGTCACGGCGCCCATGCGGCTTTACGGCCGCCTCGGGGTGCGGGCCGTGCTGCACACCAACGCCGCGGGCGCCATCAATCCAGACTTCCACGTGGGGGAATTGATGGTCATTTCCGATCACATCAATTTCATGGGGACCAATCCCCTGATCGGCCCCAACGTGCCGCCGGGACCGCGTTTCCATGACATGACCACGGCCTATGACAAGCCGCTTCGGCAGCAGCTCCATGCCGCCGCAAGCGCCATCAACATGAGGCTGCAGGAAGGGACCTACATCGCCGTCACGGGCCCCAACTACGAGAGCCCGGCGGAAATCCGCGCCTTCCGCATCCTAGGCGCCGACGCCGTGGGCATGAGCACCGTGCCGGAAGTCCTGGTGGCTCGCCACGAGGGCCTGCGCGTGGCGGGCATCAGCGGCCTCTGCAACATGGGCGCGGGCATCCTGCCGGTGACCCTGACCCACGAGGACGTGCTGGCCGCGGGAGCCGCCGCCGCCAAGGGCTTCGAGGCCCTGGTGCGGAAGTTCGTGAAAGATCTCACCCTCTGATGGAGTGGATCCCATGGGTCGCGTGGCCCCTCTGCATCCTCCTTTTGATCACGGGATTCCTCGGCGCCTTCCTGCCCATCATTCCAGGGCTGCCGCTCATGGCGCTGGGTGTGATCCTTCATAAGCTGCTCCTGCCTGAGGTGCTCAGCTGGTGGACCGTGGCGCTTTTCATCGCCACGGCGATGCTCGCCTTTGCGCTGGACCTGGCCGCCACCGCCTTCACCGCGAAATTGGCCGGAGCCAGCCGGGCTGGGATCCTGGGCGCCCTGCTGGGGGAGATCATCGGCCTCTTCTTCGCCCTGCCCGGCCTGCTCCTAGGGCCGTTCATCGGCGCCCTTCTGGGCGAGTGGCTCGTCTCGAAAAAGGTTTTCCGCCGGGCCTTGAAACCCGCTGCTGGCGCTGCATTGGGGCTGCTCGCGGGAGCCCTCGGGAAGGGAATGCTGGGATTATTTTTGATCCTGGTGTTTGTGGTGGACGCCTTCATCTTTTGAACCACCAAGCCGCCAAGGAACCCCAAAGAAAAGAGACACCACGAAGACACAAAGACACAAAGAAAAAACTTTCCTTTGTGTCTTTGTGTCTTCGTGGTTCAGTTTT
>JAJYMZ010000102.1 GCA_021786615.1 Acidobacteriota bacterium | reverse complement strand
TCAAGGACGCTCTTTGGAAACCGGACTCTTTCGGCCATTTCCAAGGCCGCCTGCCGCCGGGTCTTGCGGTCTCCGCGGGCATGGATCATCAACGGTTCTTCCAGGATCTCAAAGCCTGTCAAGTGCAGCGGAAGGCTAGCCCGCGCGTCCTGGAACAGCGCCTGGATCAGGGGCCTGCGGGGTCTTCGGACCTTCTCTGGAATTCCTGACCAGGCTTCGCCGGAAAGCAGCACGCGGCCTTGAGTGGGTTCCAGCAATCCAAGAATCACGTTCATCAGCGTGGTCTTGCCCGCGCCGCTCTCGCCCACGATGCCCCAGGCCTCCCCGGGCTGGACCTTGAAGGAAATGCCCCGCAGCTGCCAATGCTCCGTGCGCCGCAGAGAGATGGAATCCAGCTCCAGGAGCGCCATGGGAGCGGTCCTTTCAGCGGATGCTGTCCGTTCCCAGGTACGGCACCAGCGCTTTCGGGATCTTCACGCTGCCATCGGCCTGCTGGCCGTTTTCCAGGACCGCCACCCAGGTGCGGCCCACGGCCAGACCGCTGCCGTTGAGGGTATGCAGGAAGGTCGCCTTCGCTTTGGCGTCGGCGGGCTTGTACTTGAGGTTGGCGCGCCGGGCCTGGAAGTCGCCGAACCAGCTGCAGGAGCTGATCTCGCGATAGGTGTCCTGGCTGGGGAGCCACACTTCCAGGTCGTAGGTCTTGCGGGACGAAAATCCCATGTCGCCGGTGCAGAGCAGCACGCGGCGGTAGGGCAGCTCCAGCTCTTCCAGGATGGCTTCGGCGTTGCCCGTGAGGATCTCCAGCTCGGCCTCCGCCTGCTCGGGCGCGGCAAAACTCACCAGCTCCACCTTGTGGAATTGATGTTGGCGGATGAGGCCTTTGGTGTCGCGGCCGTGGCTGCCGGCTTCGCTGCGGAAGCAGGGCGTCAGGGCGCAGTGGCGCAGAGGCAGCTGGTCGAAGGCGAGCACCTCGTCGCGGTAGAGATTGGTGACGGGCACTTCGGCGGTGGGGATGAGGTAGAGGCTGGACTCGCCATGGGGCATCTTGAAGAGATCCGCTTCGAACTTCGGCAGCTGCCCCGTCCCGTACAGGCTTTCAGCGTTCACGAGGTAGGGCGGAATCACTTCCAGATAGCCGTTGGCCGATTGCCGGTCCAGCATGAAGGCCGCCAAGGCCCGCTCCAGTTTCGCGCCCCAGCCCATCAGCACGCTGAAACGCGCGCCGCTGAGCTTCGCGGCGCGATCCAGATCCAGGATGCCGAGCCGTGTGCCCAACTCCACATGATCAAGGGGGTTTGCGATGGCCGGGTGCTGGCCCCAGCGTTTGATCTCCACATTGCCCTGCTCATCTGCGCCCACGGGCACCGAGGCGTCCGGGAGATTTGGAATGGTGGCCACGAAGGCGCGGAACGCAGTGTCAGCTTCGCGTTCAGCCTGTTCGAGGGCTTTCAGCTGATCCCCCATTTCCCGCTGAGACGCGATGATGGCCTCGGCGCTTTCACCGGAGCGCTTGAGCCTGGCGACTTCCTCCGCCGCCTTGTTGCGGGCAGCCTTCACCAATTCCGCCTCCTGGATGACCCGTCGCCGTTCGCTTTCGAGGGACTGATAGGTGGCCTCGTCAAAGGTCGCGCCACGGGCGTCGAGACCGCGCTTCACGGTCTCCAGATCACGGCGAAGGAGTTGGGGATCAAGCATCTGGAATCCTGGGAAAACTCCAGTTTAGCGGCTTCAGGTGGGTTCCCCGGCCCAGGATGTGGCGAAGGCCTCCCGCACGGTTTCCACCTCCGCATCCGCGCCCAGCAACAGCCCCAGTTTTGCCAGCGCCGCCCACCGCGTGTGCTTGCCCGCGCTGATGCCGCCTTCGGACGCCAGGGTCCGGCCCAGGGCATAGGCCGCCATGTCCACGGACCCCGACGCACACTGGGTGGTGGCCACCACCGGAAGGCCGCGCTCGCGGCAATGGCGCAGCAGGAACAACAAATCTTTGCGCGCCATGGGCAGATTCCCGGCGCCATAAGTTTCGATGAGCACGCCCCGCGTGCGTTCGGCGGGAAGCTGCCAGGGCATCCCGGGAAAAGGGCGATAGACCGCGAGGTTGCTCTGGAAGGTCGCGCTCAGGCCCTTCGGCAAACACCGCTCGAATTTTCCCGCGTGGTCATGGATCACCAGGTCCATGCCGATCTCCGCCAGGGGCGGGAGGTTCGGGCTGTCGAAGGCCTCGTAGCGATGGACGCTGAGCTTGTCCGTGGCCACGCCCCGCAGCCACCGGGTGCCGAACACGACGCCCACTTCGTTGATGCCGCGGGTGGCCAAGTCCACGGCGTCCACCAGGTTCTCCCGGGCATCGCTGCGAACGTAGGAAAGCGGCCTCTGGGAACCCGTGATCACCACGGGCTTGCCCAGGTCCGCCAGCAGGAATCCAAGCAGCGATGCCGTGAAGGCCATGGTGTCCGTGCCGTGGATCAGCACCACGCCATCAAAGCTGGCGGCGCGGGTTCGGATGTGCGCCGCGAGATCCAGAATTTGCGCGGGCTCCATGGACGCGGAGTCGCAATTGAAGGGCACTTCCACCTGCAGTTCCGCCAGGTCACGGAGCTCGGGAACCCGCGCCAGTACATGGTCCAGATAGGGCCCGGGCGCCAGCGAGGCGGGGTCCCCGCTGGGCGCCATGCCCAAAGTCCCGCCGGTGTGCAGAAGAAGCAAGCGCGCCATTGCTCCAGCTTAGGGGCCGTTGCAAAATAATCAGCGCTTTTCTGATTATTTTGTTACGGCCCCTTATGTCGGCCGCAGGCC
>JAJYMZ010000159.1 GCA_021786615.1 Acidobacteriota bacterium | reverse complement strand
GTACATGTGGTTGTGCTCGGAGCACATCAGCATGTCCAGGCCTTGGTTCAGCGCGAACTGGTAGGCCTCCGCGGGCCCGCCAACGCCGCTCTGGGGAGCTTGGGCGCCGGTGCAGGTGCTCACGGGTCCACCACCATCGCTGTGGTTGGTCTGGCTGTGCAGATTGCCGAAATAGATGGTGTAGGGCAGGCCGCCCAGAGCAGGCTGCGAGGCCTCCAGGGCGATCTCACCCGCTGCGCTCACAGGGAGGGCGCGGAAGTCTGGCATGGCCGGTTTCGCGGGTTTACCGACCTGGATGTCGAAAGTCTGGTCTTCAACGTTTTCACCTGCGTTGGCGAGGTGGTGCTCCACGCGGCTCGCCTGGTCCGGCTGCACAGCCTTCCGGAATTCCAACTGGGTCATGGAGCTCGCCATCATGCGGACGTGGTAGTACCCAGCGGGGAGCGCGCGACCGCGACGGTCCAATCCATCCCAGGGCACTCGCACCGTAGCTTGGGTGTCCGCCATGGGCGCCTCGCCCCGCCAGGCGCGGAGGATGATGCCGCGGCTATCCGTCAGCTCCACGCGCCACGCTGCCACCGCCAGATCCTCCGCATCTGGAAAACTGAAGTGCAGCGTGAACACCCGTGCGTCGCCTTGGTCACCCATGAAGGGCGCCCGCAGCAAGGCCTGGAATTCGTGGTGATCGGGATGGGGGATGCGTTGAGCGGCCTGTTGTGCGGATAGCGCACCGGCTATCAGGCAGAGAGCCATGACGGGAAAGCGGTGGGTTCGCATAAGACTCCACTCAGACGGTCACTGTAATGATCGGGAGTCCACGAAAAGATTGGTGTTAAAGTTTGTTAATTTTTTGTCCTAGAACCGACGTAAAAAGAGGCCCGCATTCAGCCCACGCAGCAGGATGCAGCCACATTTTTCATAGGCCGCCGCAGCATTCGCCGGCCTGAGATCCGCCAGGGTTTTCGACATCTTGGAAAACGCGAGACAACGGCTGGCGAGAGGGTGGCTGGAGATGTTTTCCAGGACGGCGGTGAGGGCAGGCCGCTCAGCCAGGACCCGCAGCCCAAGATCCGCGGCTTGCAACCCCTGCGCCCGCATTTGTAGCACTTGGTCGGGCATTCGGCCTGTCATAGCCTTGCGGAGAAGCATCCGCGGCTGGCCATGAATCCGGGACTGGGAACCGGGTAAGCGCAGGCAGAATTCCACGATCCGCCGATCAGCGGTGGGGTCCCGGATCTCAAGGCCATGCGCGGCGCCGAGCTCATGCCAGAGCGCCCCGACGGCATTCTGCCCAAGGCCCAGGAGCAACAGGTTTTCAGCCTGCGAAGAGTTTGCAAAGGTGGGGTCATGGCCGCATTCGTTCATGCGCTCAGCCATGTTCAGCTCGTGGGAAAGCTCGGGCGAGAGCGCCGACTCCTGCAGCCACACCTCCCGCTTCAAGGCACGTTGCCGGCGAACAGCCTTCATCGCTGGCCTGAAGATGGGCCGCAGCATCTGCTGCCTGAAACCAAGCCAGGGATTCGGTTCGGACCTGCTCAGCGCGAGCCAGGCTTCCCGGATATCTCCATGGAACAAGCTCGACCAGAACCATGCCTCCTTGCCATTGAAGGAAACCGTCGCGTTTCCTTGCTGCCCGGTCAGCAGCACGCCCAGTCCACGTTCCCGGGCCAATTCCAGCAACGCCAACATCCAGTGGTAGTTGGCCCCGGAGAGACCCGGCCCGTCGTGGATCTCCACTTGGCGCTGGAGGGATCCCAGGATGCCTGCGCCCTCAGCCGCCACGGGAAGATGGATGGCCACCCCGGCCATGGAGGCCGTGGCATGGGCCAGCTCCCATTCATTTCCCATGAGGCGGGGGCCGATGGTTGGCTGGACCTCAAAACGGGGGACCGCGGTAAAAGCCTCCAATTTGCTGCCTCTCCCCGCAAGAAGGGGTCCCGCCAAAGCCACCACGGAGCCCGAGTCGAGGCCCGCGCTGAGCGTCGCGCCCACGGGTTTCGCGCTGCGCAGGCGGGCCTTCACAGCTGAACCGTAGATTTCAAGAAATTGTTCCAGGTACTCCTCGTCCCCCCTCAGGCTCAAAGCGCCCAGGTGTTCAGGAAACCAGTATCGGCGAACCTCGACACCCGACCGGGAGACCCTCAAGAGGTGCGCGGGCGGCAGGGATTGGATGTCTTCATAGGAGGTGCGGATCCCGTCGCCCCGCCAGGCCACCAGCGTCTGGGCCACCTTGAACAGGTCGGGGCGCTTCGGCAGGTCGGGAAGGGCCAGCAGAGCCTTCAAGCTGGTGGCGAAAACCAGGCGCTTCCCATCCCTGTGCCAGTAAAGCCCTGTGTTGCCATGGTGGTCCCGGGCGACGAGCAGGCGCTGGTCCGGAGCGTTCCAGACAGCGAAGCACCAGTCTCCCGACAATTGATCCACACAGGCCTCGCCCCACTTTTCGTGAGCCCGGAAGATCAAAGCGCTATCCGGAAGGGACCTGGCTTCGTGGCTGGAAATGCCCAGCTGCGCCGCGAGTTCTTCCCGGTTGTCGAGCCGCGCGGCGGCCACCATCACGCGGCGGCCACCTTGGGAGAGCGGCTGGAATTCGAAGGCATCCTCCGGCGTCACGAAACGCAGGACGCTCCCCAATCCGATCACGCCGTCCCGCCAGGCCGCTCCACCATCGGAGCCGTAAAAAGCCATGGCCGAGGACATGGCTTCAAGCTCTTCGGCCGCCACCGGAGCTCCATCGAATCGGACTTGCCCGAAGATGCCGCTCAAGCGGTGTCGCGGTGCGGAAATCGGCAGAGGACCCGGTACTTCTGGTGCCCTTCTCCACCCGTCACCAGCCAGGAGCCACAGCGCAGCCAGGCGTGGGCGTCGAAAGGCGAATCAGGATCCTTTCTTACCCCGAAGTAGACCGTGGACCTGAGGCCATGTCTGCGCAGCATCCGGTGGCCCGCGATGGCTTGGGCCAGGCAGCGGCAGTCCCAGGGAACCCGAAGGGCCGCGGCCCGCAGAGCCCAGGAAACAGCTTCCACCGTCTGTTCCTGTTCGGGATGCAAGTCGCGAGGGCTCTCGGTTCCAGGTGCCCCCATCCAGGCCGCCAGGTGCCTGAAGGGCACGCAGGCGAGGGCGATCCTGGCCCATAGCAACTGGATCAGGGCTTCCCTCACGAACCTCCGCCTTGGGCCTGGAAGCGCGCGGTATCGGCGCCAGCCGTTGAGTGAAAACATCATCAATCCTCTGCCTTGAGGAGCCCTTCGCCGATCATTTCCTCGATGAAGGGCAGGATGTCCTCCGCGCATTGTTCGGGGGAGACCTCGTACACATTCGCCAGTTGAATGCTGAGGTCCAACAGGGTTTGAGGAGCCTCCAGCAGGACCCAGATGCGCTGAGCCGTGCCCTCCAGACCGTAGTAGCTTCCGGATTCGATGCTCATGAGGACGGTCTCGTTGCTTAGATCCGTGGACAAGGGCTCCGTGGCACGGGTCAGGAGCGATTCAGGACGCAAAGGAAACATTCAGGGTTCCGTCAGGGGGGGCTAGGCCGTTGTTCAATAAATAATAGCCTTTCCATCCATGGCAGTGTTCTACATCCCTTGCAGGAAGTGGGTCCAGCCCTTACCTTACGTCCGCGGAACCGAGGAAATTTTGATAGGTCTTCGGTGACGCGGTCCCGCTCATCCTGGGCGCGGGATTCTGGATGGGGACCGCGAGGAGGTCGAAAAAATTGATGGCGGTGTAGGTATCCCAGAGCACGTTGAGGCTGGTCCGGACATCCACACCGACGCCATAGGTGCCCGGGGGTGCCGATCCGGGGAGGGTGTAGGTGGATCCCACACCGTAGTCCTGCACCATGGTCCATAGGTTTTCACCGGGGCCCCGCTTCCAGAACTGGTATTGGTAGCCAGCGGCGGGAGTTCCGGCGGAGCCCGAGCCCACGGCCGTGAAGACCACGGCGGTTCCCGCGGTCACAGGCAGGATCGGACTGGGCGTGAGTGTCACCGCGGTGGCAGGTGGAGCCAAGGACTCTGTAACCGTGCTGCTATCGAGGGCGACTGCCGTCTGCGCCAGCAATCTGCCGTTGATCACGGCGCCTGCGTGCAGCGTGATCCCCGTTTGACAAAGGATGACACCCTCGAAGTGCGCGGTCGTGCCGAGATCCACCAGACCGGAGACCTGCCAGAAGACGTTCTTGGGCAATACGCCACCAGCCAGCAAGACATTCGCGGCACTGCCCATGGTCAAATTCTGGGCGATCTGGAAGATCCAGACGTCAGTCGCACTGCCGGTGAGCGTTACATTCGTCGGGATCAGAAGACCCGTGCTCCATTTGTAGACGCCCGGGACGAGATTCTGCCCTCCGATGTTGCCGGAGTTAAACTCGGTGAAGTCTGGTGTGCGCCCCGCAGCATCTGTGAATGCAGCCTCCATGGCGCTGACAGCCGTGGTCAGGTTCGCCGGTGTGGGTGCCGCATAACTGGCCGCGTACACCTTCCTGGTGACCTGCGAGGAAGTCGAGAACACACCCGAGGGATCCAGGACCAGCGAGAATCCCGTGATGGCGGTGGCGGCAATGGGGCTGACGCCAATGTCTCCCGTGGCGGCGGAGGTCGGGACGGTAGAGATCCCGCTTTTTGCGAGGATCACGAAGTTGCCGGCTGTTCCGAGATCCACGGGAAGCTGAGATGCCACGGCAGCGCCGGTCGTGATGCTCCAGGCGCGCTTCGCCGCGAGGGCGACGCCGGAGGCGCTCTTGGCCCCCGTGGTGATCGTCGCGATGAACGTGCTATCACTCGCGAGGTGAGTAGCTGGCCAGAAGATCGCGGTCGAGTTGGCGTAGGCCACCGTTCCCTGGACTGGAACTTCTGCCGCCCCGGAGGTCAGCGTGAACGTGCTCGGGGTGAGTGTGGCCGGGTCCATCGCTTCGCTGAAGCTGGCGCTGACGTTCCCATTGATGGGGACGCCGCTGGCACCGTTGGCGGGGGTGTTAGACATGACCGTCGGAGCGGCTGGCGGTGGCGGGGTTAAAACCCCACTGCTGGAGCCTCCGCAGGCAGCGATCGCAAGCAACAGCAGGAAGGCGGCTCCCTGTCTCAAAAAATACGATTTTGAATTAATCAACATCGCTCCCTCGTTCGTTGCTCCCCCAGCCGTGATCGTGTGGCGAAAATGCATAAAGTGAAGACCTCTAGTGGCGGGGCGCATGAACGTGTTGATTGAGCAACTTCCGAACCACATCAATAAACTAAATCATTTATTCATTTATGATTTATTTTATTTCTTATTTCACAATAAACTCAATCAATATGAAATACACCATCCTTCAATTCGAAGGATAGCTCGGCCAATCCTGGACCCCGATTTGGTTGGGGTTAAGGCCGCGCGGAGGACAAGGGTTCCGTGGCGTGGGTCAAGAGCGATTCAGGACGCAAAGGAAACATTCAGGGTTCCAGGGCGAGGGCTAGGCGTGAGCGCCCTTCCCATCCATGTTCGAGCCATTGGACCAGGCCGTCGAGACCAGTCGCGTCTCTGGGCCTCGATAACTGGACGACCTCCACCATCTGAGCGATTTCAGCCACCAGCCGAAGCAGCCTCCCTCGGTGTCGCGGCCCTTGCAGCAAGTGCGGGCGTGAAAGGTTGTCAGCCAGCCAGCGGATGGAATCAAAACCTCTTAAGAAGGTGATGGACGGTGATCCCTTCCCGGAATCCGTGACCACATGGATGGTCCTCAAGGGTATGGGCATGGGGGCATGGCCTTCCCCAAGAGGCACTACGACCTTGTCCGCATTGTTGCTGGAAGCAGCTGGGATGTTTTTCCCATAAAGCCTCTCGATCGCATCCGTCTTCAGCCGCAGTTGGGGAAAGGCGGGAAGTACCTGGGGAATTCCGCCGCTATCAAGGGTGATGGCGCAGACGTCATCCGCCAGCAGCCGATAACCAGCTCGATGGAAGTGGGCCGCGAGGGTTGACTTCCCGATGCCCGAAGGCCCGGCGAACACCATGGCGCCCCAAGGTGTTTCCACGGCGCTGCCGTGAAGGGGGAAGATTCCCCTCTGATATAGCAAGGCTCCCAGGACCGAGCCGAGAAGGAAAAGACGGACTTCAGCTGGATCCGCCCCCTCCGCAGGTTTGACGCGGATCCGGCGGCCTTCCTCCACCAAGTAGACAGCCACGCCTTCGATTTCAATGCGCGTGGCGGATGGCGATGCTTGCCACCACCTTTCACATAGGATGGGATCCGGCAGGTCGGGAATGGATTCCGCCAAAGAGATTGTGATGTCCGCGGGCAAACAGTGCGATTCGGCCGCAGTCAGGCAAGGCAGATGAAGCTCGGATTCGATGACCAATCCGTAAGCCCGATGAAGAAACATTAATCCAGTGCATCCTTCCGTGACGTGTAGAGGCATGATTTGTTTACCCCATGACTGAGCCGGGCGTCGAGTTGCCAATCTCACTTAGGCCCATTCCTGGATTTGAGGTTCAGCCTGTATCAATCAAGAAGCTTAAAAAGATTGCCGCCGGATCTGAAGGAATTGCTCGAAGGTCAATGGCACGCCACCCTTAGTGGTGGAGCCAGTCGCGGGTGGAGGGGCCACCACGGGTTCTGAACCACCGCCCCCGGCAATGGGCCCTGTCACGATATCGAAAAAATTGACCGCGGTGTACACGTCCCAATTGTCGGGGGCCAAGGGGTAGTCGCTGGTCCGGCAATCCACGCCGACGCCGTAGTTAGTCCCTGGAGCCCCGGTCAGCACGAAGGTGCCGGAGCCGAAGTTCTGCACCATGGTCCAGGTGGTTTGACCGGGGAGGCGCTTCCACCACTGGTATTTGTAGCCAGCGGGGGGAGTATTGAGGGAGCCTGAGCCCACGGCCGTGAAGGTGATCGGCGATGCGGACAGGTTGGTGTAGCTCAACGCGATGGCGGTGGCAGGCGGAGCCGTATGGACAACCACCGACCGGGTGGCCGAAGCCGATCCCCCGGCGCTTGAAGTCACGGTGAGGGTCACGTAGTAGGTGGCATCAAACCCCGCGTAGTTGTAGAAGGCGTGGCTCGTGCTCGCGCCGGTGGCCGTACCGCCGTCCCCGAAATTCCAGGAGTAGGTCAGCGTGCCCCCGCCCGAATCCGTCGCGGAGCCCGTGAAGGTGATGGGGCTGCCATGGATGAAGGCAAGGCCATCGGAGGCAGGCGCGGTGATGGCGGCCGTCACCGCACTCGTATCAAATTCCCAGATGCCTCTTCCGAAGGTTGAAATGCGCATCAGGCTGCTGGTGGGCGTGATATAGAAGTCGGTGACGTTCACCAGGGGCAGCCCCGCGCCGAACCGGGCCCAGGTGGCCCCGCCGTCCGTGGAGCGGTACACCCCAAGATGCGTCCCGGCATACAAGGTCTGGCTGTCGCCCGGGTCTTCCACGATGGAGTTCACGGGAATGCCGAAGGGGAAGCCGTTGGAGGTAGAAGCAGTACCGTCAAGCGCCGTCCAGGTGGAGCCGCCGTTGGAGGACTTCCATACGTGGTTCTTGGTACTGTCAGGCGCGACCGAGGCGACATAGATGATGGACGCGTTGGCTTTCGCAAAGGAAATGTAACTCGTATACAAGCCATTATTGGGGAGTGCCGCCGCCAGAACCCAATTGGCGCCACCGTTGGTGGTGGTGTAAACATTGCCACCATTGGCCACGATTCCTACCACGCTCCCGTTGCTCGGGGCAGACCCGACATTCCGAATGAAGATACTCCCCGCCGCCGGCAACCCCGTGCGGCCCAGGGCCGTGAAAGACCCCCCAAAATTGGTGGACTTGTACACCGTGGGGTACGTGTAGGTATAGAGGGTATTGCCCGAGGTATCCGCCAGCCCGGGTTTGACATTCGTGATGAACACCGTGTTGCTGGTGGAAATCCCTGTGGCCTGGGACCAGTTGGCCCCGCTGTCGGTGCTCTTGTAGACCCGGCTGTTGTAGAGTGTGGCGATCTGTTGGGTGGCGTCCAGCTGGTGGATGTAGGACCCGAATCCATCCCCGCCCAGGGTCTGGTTGAAGGTGCTGGTGCTGCCGTCCCGCACCCGTGTGCCATTGTCCTGCAGGCCCGAGATCACCGCCGCGGTATTGTTGGGACTGGAGCCCACGGAATAGCAGAGATGGCTGGTGATGCCGATGTTGAGGTCCGAGGTCCAGAGGTTGTTGACCGCATCGGTGCGTTTGAAGATGCCGCCATCGCTGCCCACGTAGAGGGTTCCATCAGGCGCGAAAGCCCCTGCGTGGCAATCGGCGTGGACATACGGCATGCTCCATTGGGCCAGCCAGTTGGTCATGACCGTGTAATCAACGCTATTTCCCGTATTATTGGCCCCTGTGATCTTGCACACCAGCAGCGCCCCGCCGGCCCACAGGATGGTGCTATCCGCAGGGTCCACCATGAGCAGTTGGTCGTACCAACCTTGTCCATTGAGCAGGGCGCTCACCTGTGCGACGTCAGCCTTGGTAGCGTTTGCATACTGCCTGGTGGCTGTTAAACCCAAGGAAGTCCAGGTATGGCCGGCGTCCACGGAACGGTAGAATTGCTGCAAGTCCTTACCCGCGGTGTTGGTGTCGCTGGCGACCATGGCATAGACTATGGCGCGGTTGGTGGGGGCCGAGGCCAGCGTGGTGCGTCCCCCGGTGGCCGCGAACCCAGTGGAAGCGGTCCAGGTCGCCCCATCGTCGCTGCTGTAGAAGAGCTTGACGCCATTCCAAGCGCCAGAGGTGGCGTCAGTGCCCGTGGTCACGCTGATGACCCAGTTGGTGCCGCCCGCCCAGACCAGGGACCAGCAAAGGGGATTGGTAACACCTGGCAGCGCAACGGGGCTGAAGGAGCCCGCGCCAAGGCCGCCGTTGGCATTGGCGGAGCGGAACAGGCCTATGTCCGTGCCCGCCAGGACCACACCGGGGTCCGTGGGCGACACACTGATGGCATTAATATTGGTGGAGCTGCCCAGAAAGACAGGGCCGGTCCAGTTGGCGCCGCCATCAACGGTCTTGAACATGCCCACGCCGGTTCCGTCGAAGGAATCCCCCAGCCCCAGGTAGAGGGTGTTGGGATTCGAGGGGTCCATGGCCAGATCGCCCACGGACAGGCTGCCGATGGCTTCGGTGATGGGGGTCCAGGTGGTGCCGCCGTTGGTGGTCTTCCAGACGCCCCCACCGGCGGTGGCGTTGTAGATGGTGTTGCTGTCCGTCGGATGGATGACGATGGCCGCTGGGCGGCCGGAGTCCCGCACATAGAGCGTCCCGCCATTCCACTCGAACGTGGCGTTGGTGGGCCCGAGGTTGGTCCAGTGATTCCCGGCCGCGCGCACAGGCATGAAGAGGCGGTTGCCGGGGATCAAAGTGCCCCAGCGCTCCCGCTCCTTTTGTGCGGCTTCCATGAGGAACTGGCGGTACTCGGGCGTGTAGTCGCCGTACCACGCCTTCATGGCCTCGCGGCGAGCGGTGGCATCGTCCTGGACCGCGCCCTTTGAGAGGAGGTTCTTGCCTAGACCACCAGAACTTATGATCTGCGCGGGCAATGCGCTGGATAGGCCACCGGCCATCAGGAGGACGAGGATCCGAAGCCATTGATGATCAGAACGCATGGGAATCACCTCCACGGTGCAGCATCGGACCCAAATGCCGAACCTTTTAGGTTCAAAGGCAACGGCACCAAAGGCCCAATCGGACCTACCGTAATCTACGTTCCTTCCGTATAAATAACAAGGGAAATAACGAAATCCTGGTGAGAAATTTACATGTCAATTCTTGCCCGGTTTTTTTCAAGGGAGATCCAAGCGGATCAGGGGGAAGCCCTCCTTGATATCGCTGCTGATGACCGTCTTACCGGCCAGGGAAGGGGAAGACGCCCCAGCGCTCGGCAATGCCGTGCCTGGGGATGCAGGACTCGATGGTCGCCTGAAAGCATTGACCGGAAGCGTGTTGGGTTGCTCGGTCCCACTCGTTGAACCGCCGCCCCCGCATCCTGAGAAGGCAAGGAGCAGTGGGGGGGTGGGGGAAACCTTTATACAAAATCTAGGCGAGGCGGGCCCACTCCCGCAGTACTTCTTGCGCCTGCCGGACGGGGCCCCAGGCTCCGGGCGAGAGGGGCAGCAGCACGGTGCCATCGGGGTTGAACTGGGCCTCCTTCTGGGCGCGGACCCAGGCCATGAGCTGGGCGGGGTCCAGGGGCGTCAAGGGACTGAGGCGCAGCTTGAGACGGTTCCCCGCGAGGCTGACTTCGCCCACCGCCAGGGCTTGGGCCAGCACGCGAACCTTCAATAATTCAAAGAAGCGGGCGCTCATCGAGTCATCCTGGGGGATCTGGCCGAAGCGGTCCTCGAGATCCAGGCGGTAGAGGTCCAAGTCCCGCTCACTCTTCAACCGCGAAGCGCGCTTGTAGGCCACCAGCCGTTCGCTAGCGGCGTCCATCCAGCGGCGGCCCAGCTGGCCCGGCGCGCCCAGGGTGATGCGCACTTCGAAGGTGCCGGTGGGCTGGCCCTGCAGCTCCTGAAGGGTTTCTTCCAGCAGCTTGATGTAGAGCTCAAAGCCGATGTCGTGGATCTGGCCGGACTGTTCGCCACCCAACAGATTGCCGGCGCCCCGCAGCTCCAGGTCCAGCGCCGCCACGCGGAAGCCGCTGCCCAATTCCGAGAAATCCTCCAGCGCCTGCAAGCGCTTGCGGGCGTCCTGGCTGATGTCTCCTTTGCCGGGGACCAACAGGTAGGCGTAGGCCGGCACGTCGCTGCGACCCACGCGGCCGCGCAGCTGGTAAAGCTGGGAAAGACCGAAGGCGTCCGCGCGATGGACGATGAGCGTGTTGGCGTTGGGCACGTCCAGGCCGTTCTCCACGATGGTGGTGGCCACGAGCACATCAATGCGGCCCTCCATGAAGGCCAGCATCACCTGCTCCAGGCCATCGTCCGTGAGCTGCCCGTGGCCCACGCCCACGCGCGCGTCCGGCACCAGTTCCCGGATGCGCTCCGCGACGCTCACGATGCTGTCCACACGGTTGTGGACCACGTAGACCTGTCCGCCTCGGCGCAGCTCGAACTGGATGGCCGTGGCGATGAGCTCGTCGCTCCAGGGGGCCACCACGGTCTCGATGGCGAGACGGTTTTTCGGCGGCGTCTCGATGAGGGAGATCTCCCGCAGCCCCGTCAAGCTCATGTGCAGCGTGCGCGGAATGGGCGTGGCGCTGAGGGCCAGAACGTCAACATTGGCGCGGAGATGCTTGAGCTTCTCCTTGTGCGACACACCGAAGCGCTGTTCCTCGTCAATGACCACCAGGCCCAGATCCGCGAAGGTGTTGCGCGCGCCCAGCAGCTGGTGGGTGCCGATGATGATCTCGACCTTGCCATCCGCCACGTCCTGCTGGATCTGCTTGGCCTCGGCCTTGTCCACGAAGCGGTTGAGCATCTCGATGCGCACGGGGAATCCGGCGAAGCGTTCCTGGAAGGTTCTGAAGTGCTGGAAGCACAGGATCGTCGTGGGGCACAGCACCGCCACCTGTTTGCCATCCAGCACGACCTTGGCGGCGGCGCGCATGGCCACTTCGGTCTTGCCGAAGCCCACATCGCCCACCACCAGGCGATCCATGGGCTTATGGCTTTCCAGATCGGCCTTGATGGCCTCCCCCGCTTCGAGCTGATCCTTGGTGGGCTCGAAAGGAAAGCTCGCCTCGAATTCTGCCATCTCGGGACCGTCCGGCGGATAGGCGTGGCCCTTTTCCAGCTTGCGCTTGGCATAGAGTTTTAGCAGTTCCTCGGCCATGTCGCGGATGGCTTTCTTGGCGCGGCGCTTGACCTTGGCCCAGGATGCGCCCCCCAGCTTGTCCAAGGGAGGCAGCGAGCCATCCGGCGAAACGAAGCGCTGGATTAGGTCCGCGCGTTCGAGGCTGACTTGCAGCTGGCCGCTATCGGAATAGCGCAGCTGCACGACTTCATGCAGTTCGCCGCCGACGTTCAATTCCTGAAACCCGATAAATTCGCCGATGCCGTGATCCAGATGCACCACGCGGTCGCCGGGCTTCAGATCCCGCAGATCCGACATGAAGGCGCTGGAGGCGCTGCGCTTCGGCGGCGCGGCCATGGCCTTGCGCCCGAAGATCTCCCGCTCCGTGAGCACCAGGAGCCGCGCGTCCTTGATGTACATCCCGGCACTGAGGGCCAGGTGCGCCGTGCGGCAGCCGCTTTCGCTGCCGCTTCCCAAGGGCAATTCGTAGTCCGACAGGATCTCCCCAAGGCGGTCCCGCATTCCAGCCGTGGAGCCCGCCAGGAAGACGCGGTGTTCCGTCAGAGCCAGTTCCTTCAGGTAGGTCGCCAGCTCCGACAAGCGGCCCTGGAATTCCCGCGCCTTTTGCGCCGTGAAGGGCACCGTGGCCTCAGTCTGCCATTCCGTGAGCTGGATGGTGGCGCGGCTGGGATCATGGGGCAGAAAACGATCTTCGAAATCTGGGCACACCACACCGCCGCGACGCAGTGTCTCCAGGGCCAGTCCCACGCGCTCCTGTTCCTTGGCCCGAAGCGCGCCGCTCCACTCGGATTCGAGCCTCACCCGCAGGCAGGGCGCCACCCAATGGGCGAGCTGCCCGGCCGGCTGATCCAGCAGCGGATAGAAAAGCTCTTCCCCCGGGAAGTGGCCCTGGGCCGCCATCCGTGCGCGGCGGAACGCCAGATCGTCCGCGGGTTCCGGGGTACGGTCCGCGCGGGACTCGGCGGCCTTCAGGAGGGGCGTTCCATCGCCGCGGGCCGCTTCATAGCGCGGATAGATCGTCAGCTGGTCCAATTCCTCGCCCGTGCGCCGCTGAGTATCGGGATCGAAGGGCGCTAGCTTTTCCAATTCATCGCCGAAGGTCTCCAGGCGCAAGGGCTGATCCAGATGGTCAGGCCAGAGATCAACGACCAGGCCCCGGGCGCTGAATTCGCCTGGGGTAGATGCCAGCTCCGTGCGGCGATAGCCCAGCGCCACCAGGGTTTCCAGCAGCAATTCCCGGGGCACTTCCGCGCCCTTCTGCAATTCCAGCTTCTGTTTCTGGAACCAGGTGGGGTGGGGCAGTTTTTCAAAAGAAGCGAGAGGCCCCGTGACCAGCACCGTGACGCGGCGTTCCAGCAAGCCGATGAGCGTGGCCAGGCGATCCCGCAGCACCATGCCCGGCGGAGACGACTCGCCCCCGACGTAGGGCGCCAGGCCGGGAAAGTGCGCCACACCCGCTCCCGGCATCAGCACCCGCAGATCCTGGGCCAGGTTTTGGGCTTCGGCTTCGGACGGCGCGTCCACCCACAGCGGTTGGATCCTGCCTTCCCGCGTGATCCAGCGCGCCAGCAGCAGCGCCAGGGCCGAGGGTTCCGCCCAGCGCAATTTTGTATCGGGCCCTAGACCCGAGGCGGGTCCATCCAAAAGTCGCAGCAGTTCATCGAGCCGGGCCCGGTCGCGGGATTCCATAGCCCTCCAGTGTGCCGCAGGAACGCGTTGGTTCAATCATTTGAATGCGCGGAGGGCGTGCGTCTGGAAAGTGGTACCGATCAGGCGCTCAAAAAACGAATTCCGCGAAGAGACGCGACGGTGCTGGGCTTTAACTAATTGCCGCCATGAGTCTTGTTTTCTCGCTGCACTATCAGGGTGAAAGACGAAACCGCTTCAAGGTCAAAGGGGCATTGCGCGTTCTTCGTACTACTAACTCTTCGGCATCAATACGGGGTGACCCGCCACTTGTCACCAATCCCCTTCATCCCTGTTTATAAAGCTTTTTCAACAGGGATGAAGGGGATGAAGGGGATGTTGTAGAGGGCGCTTCGCGCCACCAATTTCGAGCAGAGCCTGAATTGATGCATCACTTTTTGGACGTAGGCCCCTGTGAGACTCACCCCACCGTGATGCTGATCTTCCCGCCAAGAAGGGCGATCACCGTGCCCCATTCCACGCGGGCAGCTTCGATATATCGTCCTGCTTCCAGGCGGAGCAGTTTCCCCACACGCTCGCCAGGATCAACGATCAGATATTCGGGGATTCCAGCGGCCTCGTAAAGCCACCATTTGCGCGTCATGTCCTTGGAGGCGGTGCCTGGACTCAGAATTTCCACCACCAAATCTGGTGCGCCTTCGATGCCCCGTTCTGATTTTTTCATCGGGTCGCAGACCACCACCAAATCAGGCTGGACCACGGAATCCCCCAGGTAGACATCCACTGGGGCTGCGAAAACCTCGCACTCTCCGCCACCGATGCGCTTAGCCTCTTTCAAGGCGACCAAAATGTCAGATGCCATCTGAACACTCACCCGCTGGTGCTCAAGGCTAGGGGCTGGGGTCATGCCATAGGTCGGGTACGGAAGCCCGTTGATGAGCTCCCAGGAACCCTCCCAGGTCTTCCAATCTTCCAGCGTGTAGCCGGGATGCTTTAGTTGAGGCTGGCCCATGGAACCACCTTGAACTCAATTTCATTCTGACTCAATCACCTCTTCGAGTTCCGCGACTTCGCCGCTGAATTTCCGTTTGAACCAGGCAAGCAATTTCCCCAAGCTCCAGTCGTCCAGGAGCTCGTAGAAGACCGGGACGATGATGAGGGTGAGCATGGTGGAGGTGATGATGCCGCCCACCACCGCGCGGGCCATGGGCGCGCGCATTTCAGCGCCGGCGCCCAGGGCCAGGAACAGGGGCAGCATGCCGCCGATCATGGCGAAGGTGGTCATGAGGATGGGCCGGAGCCGCGTCATGCCCGCCTTGATGAGCGCGTCGGTGCGGTTCATGCCTTCCTTCTGCAGCTGGATGGCGTAGTCCACCAGCAGGATGGCGTTTTTCGTCACCAGGCCCATGAGCAGGATCTGGCCGATGCTCGTCATCATGCTCATGGTGTCGCCGGTGATGAGCAGCATCATCACCATGCCCACCAGGGAAAGCGGCAGGCTCAGCATGATGGTGATGGGCAGCTTGAAGCTCTCGAACTGCGAAGCCAGCACGAAGTAGATGAAGAAGATCGCCAGCAGCAGCGAGGTGCCCATGTACCCGGCGGTTTCCTTGGAATCCCGCGCCTGGCCCAGCATTACGACTTTCACGCCCTCGGGGAGCTGGCCGGAGTTCTTGAGATCCGCGATTTTCCTGGCGACGCCGTCGCTCACTTCCTGCAAGGTGTTGCCTTCAAAATTGCTCGAGACTTCCACTTCTTCCTGAAGATCGTGGCGCTGGATCTTCGCGGGCGCGATGGACTCCTCGAAGCGCACAACCTGGTCCAGTCTCACGAGGGGGTGTTTGCCTCCACCGATATCCTTAGTGCTTTCCACGGACATGGCCGCGAGCTGCGTGGCGAGGCGCCGTCCTTGGTCCGGCAGGCGCACGCGCACATCCCGCTGCTCGCCGCGTTCATCTTCGTACTTGGCCACTACCTGGCCGTCCACCATGGGGCGGACCATCTGGGCCACCAGGGCCGGGGAGACTCCCAGATCGCTGGCGGCCTTGCGATCCACCACGAGTTTCAATTCGGGCTTCCCGGAATCCTGGCTAGTCCACACATCCACGGCTCCAGGAACCGAGATGAGCGCTTGCTTGACCAGGGGCGCGGCCTGCATCACCGCCGCGCGGTCCGTGCCCTGCACCGCCAGCATGATGGGGCGATTGTTGCCGAAATCGTTCACGGCGCTGACCGAGGTTTCCACGCCGGGCACGGAGCGGAAGGCCGCCCTGAAATGACGGCGGATCCACACATGGTTGGGCCTTTTGCCGTCCTTCAGTTTCACGTAAACGCCACCTGTGTTGATGGTGCCCCCCAGCCCCGTGCCGAGGGTGCTGTAGGCCTGCTCCACGCCGGGCGTGGCGGTGATGATGGCCTCCAGTTCCATGGCCTTCTTTTTCGTGGCTTCCAGGCTGGAGCCGGGCTCTGTCTTGAACGTGACCTGCAGATCCCCGCGATCAAAATCGGGCATGAAATTGTTGCCAAGGAGGCT
>JAJYMZ010000228.1 GCA_021786615.1 Acidobacteriota bacterium | reverse complement strand
TTTTGCTGGCGGGATGCGGTTATTTGGATGGCGCTGAAATCCGGGAAGCCGTGCTCACGCTGCTGGCCCTGGACCAGCATGGCGCGAATGTCCAATGCTTCGCCCTGGACAAGGATCAGCATCATGTGGTGAACCACTTGACAGGCCAGGCGGTGGAAGGCCAGCGCCGCAACATTCTGGAGGAGGCCGCCCGCATCGCCCGCGGGAAGATCCTGCCCCTGTCCCAGGCGGATCCCGATGTCTTCGATGCGCTGCTCATGCCAGGTGGCTACGGTGTCGCCAAGAACCATTGCGGCTTTGCTTTCAATGGGGTCGGCGCCGATGTCCAGCCTGAAGTGCTGCACTTCGTGAAGGCTTTCTTTGATGCGAAAAAGCCCATCGGCGCCATCTGCATCGCTCCGGCCCTGGTGGCGCTCATCCTCAAAGGCAGCGGCCAGAGCGCGGCGCTCACCATAGGCAACGACAAGGGCACCAGCGCTGCGCTCAAGGTTCTCGGCGCCAATCCTCAGGACCGGGACACAGCCCGTGAAGTCGTGGTGGATGAAGCTTTGAAACTGGTCACCACCCCCGCCTACATGTTTGATGATGCGAGGCTTTCGGATGTGTTCGTGGGCATCGAGCGAGCCGTGGCCGAAGTGCTTAAGCGGGCTTGAAGCTTAAGTCTCGCTTTCCAGCAGGATTTTCTCGAGCGCTGCTCGAAGATCTTTGTATTGGTATGGTTTTTTCAGGAAACCCAGTTGGGCGGCTTCCGTGAATGGCAGCAGCGCTTCTTCCTCGTTGTAGCCGCTGGACAAGATGATCTTGGCTGAGGGATCCAGCTCCCGGATGGCTTGGAACGCGGCCTTGCCATCCATGCGTGGCATGGTCAGGTCCAGGAGCACGACGATGATGTCCTGGGCGTGTGCTTTGTAAAGGTCCAGGGCCTCGACTCCGTCCGCGGCTTCCAGGACCAGGCAGCCCAACGACTCGAGCATGGCGCCCGCCGTGGCGCGGATGGAAGATTCGTCATCCACGAGAAGCACCGTTCCTGCCGGGAGTTTTCGCCGCATGGGGGCTTGAGGGGGCGCTTGGGGTTTTTCGGCCGCCATGTGGGCCGGGAAGTAGATGCGAAATGTGGTCCCCCGCCCGATTTCCGAGTAGATGTTGACCCCCGCATGGTGGCTTCTCAAAATGCCGAGCATGGCCGAAAGGCCAAGGCCGCGCCCCGAGCCTTTGGTGGTGAAGAAGGGGTCGAAGATCCTGGAGATGGTTTCAGGACTTATGCCGCTGCCCGTATCGGAGACCTCGAAGACGATGTGGGGGCCAGGTTTCACACTCTGCTGGGGAAGATGGCTTGAGATGAACAAGGCATCCAGAAGCGCGGCCCGGGCCGTGATGGAAATGGCGCCTTCCGCGTCCCCCATGGCTTCGGACGCATTGAGGACGAGGTTCATGACGATCTGCTGGATCTGGCTCGGGTCCCCTTGCAGGGGGGGCAGAGTTTCAGGAATCTCGCTATGAAGCTCCACCTTTTTTGAGATGGAGACCGCGAGGAGGTGCGTGATTTCCTCCACCACCTGGCGCAGATTCACCGGCTGGACCAGGAAGGCGCCCCTTCCGCTGTACGTGAGCATCTGCCGGGTAAGATCCGCCGCCCGGAGCACGGTGCCCTCGATATCACGGAGATGAGGCCACACGGGCGAATCCGCCGGCAGCTTCATCTGCGCCAGATTCAGGTTGCCAAGGATGGCGGTGAGCAGGTTGTTGAAATCGTGGGCGACGCCCCCGGCCAGCAGGCCCAGGCTCTCGAGCTTCTGGGCCAGCAGCAGGGCCGATTCAGCGCGGACCTGTTCGGTGATGTCCCTGGCCACCACGCACAGCAGGTCCTGATCGATCTCTCTCAAATAGGTGGCGCTCACTTCCACCTCGCGAATCCGGCCGTCTTTGTGGCGGTAGCGCCGGCGCCCGACCTGGTACTGGTGCTGGGCCACGACCCGGGCCACGTTGCGGTCCACGGATTCCCGGTCGGCCTCCACCAGTTCGTACAGGGAGAGGGTTTTCAAATCCGCCTCGCTATATCCGAGGGCCTGCTGGAAAGCGGCGTTGGCTTCGACGATCTGCTTGGTCTCCACGTCGAAAAGGAAGATCATCTCCCCGGCTTGCTCCACCACGGCCCGATAGCGCGCCTCGCTCTTGCGCAACTGGACTTCGGGCAGCAGCTCTGTTCCCTGCGGCTCATCGGGGACTGGAGGTGGAATATCCATGACCGCCTTTCTGCATTAGCTCGTGATTGTTGGAGGTTTCCCCATCCTAAGCGAAAAACCCCGGTGCGCCTGCTTCAATCCAAGTCTGGCCCAGCGGCAGAATGGGCCCGGACCAGGCGCCGCAACGCAGGGTTGCGGATGTTCGTGGAAACCAGCAATCTTGCGTCTGGTTCCAGCACCTTGATCCAATGGGCCGCGTGGCCCAGCACCACCTGGGGCTCAGGCATGAGCAAAGTCTCGCCTAGCAATTGAAGAATCCGTATGGCGATGGCTTCCTGTTCTCTCCAAAGAGAGGTCTCCAGCGCCGCGAGTTGCGTAGGTTGAAGAGGTGACTGCAACAGGGCCAGCAGGGCGCCTTCGTGCAGTCTGGGATTCTGAAGGAAGGCCTGGATGACTCCCGCGTCGGGGACTTTCCAGATGAACTTCCACAAGGCTTTCGGCGCCAAGGGGGCCAGGGCGCGCCGTTCGCCCATGGTGAGGCCGGGCCAGATGTTTTGCAGCCTTTCGGTGGCGAAGGCCCGGGCCTGGGGATGAGCCGAGGCATCCAGCGCCACAGCCGCCAAAGCCCGCCAAGGCAGCCGTGGCAGC
>JAJYMZ010000249.1 GCA_021786615.1 Acidobacteriota bacterium | reverse complement strand
CTGAAAATAATTCTAGCCAGGATGAAGGGGATCAAAGCAGATAAGGCTAAATATAATGACTTTGTTTTTCATCCACGGCAACCCCTTCATCCAGGCTAGATATTTTCTTGACCATTTAGGCACCTGAGGTGAGGCTTACTGCCAGGCAACCAACGCAGGCGTATGGAGCAGTGCCACCGTTAGCGAGACGATCATAGTTGAACCGCCCCAACCCGCAAGTAAGAAATCTAAAGAATGATCGCAGGTGCGCACGGCTGGGTCAGGACGGAACGCGTGGTCGGGCCTTCTATTTACCAGTAATTGACGTGTCTTGGGCAACTAATGCTGAGCCATGGAAGGGACAATACTGGAAATTGCTTGGAAATAGTTCTGAGTCATTCTTGCATTTTAATTTGGGGGAAATTGATGCCAGTGGCAGGTGATAGAAAAAGTCTTCATGGCCAAGTTCAATGCGGAATTTCCCTGGTTTGGTTGGTAATACAACAGGTTTCCCATCTTTGCCTTTTTTGGGGAATACTAAAAACACAAAATTCTTACCCATTTCTCCCAACGCATTGGATAATATTGGTTTAATCATGGATATAACATTAGTTACATCACCGCTTATCATTTTTGAATCGAGTGGCAAATAAAACGAACCATTAGCATCAAAAATTTTTGTATTTTTTCTAATCTCTTCCTCAGGCCTATAGCTGAACGCCCCAAGTCGAGAAACACTTCCATCTATCACAGCGACGAATACATAGGGTTCCAATGCAGTGATAAGTTCATCCATATCGCCAGGTTTGCTCGAAGAAGCCATCCAAAATTCATTGGGAATCCACCATACCAATTTAATTCCATCGCCATGGGATTGCTTTTGGAGCTCCTGAGTGAGTTCAGTTGCATCGATCTTAAAGGGCCGAACGCCAGTCTGTCCTTGAACAGGAAGAAAGAATAGGAGAGAAGCGAAAAATATTTTGTTGAATTTGAACCGCATGGGCCCTCCTGGAAATACTGGCGGCTTATCCAGAATTTGTTCTGAATTTATCAGTCTACCGCCTCGGTTGCTGGACAAAAAGGGCGAGACTGCATGACTTTCCGTTTTTCTCGGTGTCTCCTGCGCCTTTGTAGTGAATCATCTCTTCGATCCAAACCAGGTATGAGTTTCGTGCTCAAAATCATTCATCACCGCTGCAGCACCAGCAGCGTGAGGTCATCCTCCAGGGCCTGGCCTTGGGTGAACTCGGATACGGCGCCGAGAATGCTCGTGATGGAACAATGCCCCGGCACCGCCAACAAGGCCTCCAGGCGATCTTCGCCGAAGAAGTCGCGGGTGGGAGACGCGGCTTCGGTGAGCCCGTCGGTGTAGCAGATCAGGCTGTCGCCTTTCTTAAGGGTCCCGGCGCAGGCATCCATGTTTTCCGCGAAGCGTTCCAGGCTGAGACCCACACCCAGTCCCCGGGGCGCCAGTCGTTCCACCGCGCCATTCGCGCGGCAAAGGAAGGCCGGGGGATGGCCCGCCCGTACCAGTTCGAAGGCGCCGCTCACCGGATCAAACACACCATAGATGAGCGTGATGAACATGCGCTTGGAATGGATGTGCTTCTCGCACCAGATCTCGTTGAGCCGGATGGCCACATCCTTGGGGCAGCGCAGCACCTTGTCCAGGGCCGCCACGACGCCCTTGGTCTCGGCTGCATAAAATGCAGCGGAGGTGCCCTTGCCGCTCACATCGGCGATGAGGAAAGCCAGGCGCCCGTCCGAGAGCCGGAACAGGTCGTAGTAGTCCCCAGCCACCTCTTTCGCCGGGAGGATCGTCGCGTGGACTGCCGCGCTGCCCGGAAGCATAGGGATATCCGGGAGCAAGTGCATCTGCACCTCCCGGGCCACGCGCAATTCTTCTTGCATGGCGAGGCGCTGGTCGCGCTCCTTTTGTGAGGTCAACAGCCGCTCGGCCATGAGATTGAAGGCCGTGGCCAGTTTGCCTACCTGGTCCCTGGTGCGGGGCCTGATGCGCGCGGCGAAGTCGCCAGCCGAGAGCCGCCCGACTCCCTCAAAAAGGTCATCCACGCTGCGTCCCAGTTGCCGCGCCAGGTAGAGCCCCATGAACAGGGCAATGAATTGGATGCCAGCCAAAAAGATCAGCAAAACGGCCAAGCCGGCGATGATGAAGATGGTTTGCACGGATTGATTCCCGCCCTCACCCGTGAAGCCATAGCCTCGGATCAATTCCCGCAGGCTGGTCTCGGGCGTGGCCGTGAGCAGCAGATCTTCGCGGCCTGTGCTCCAGTCCCGGATCTTCAAGCCCACCGCGGGAAGACGGAATGGATGGAAGGCCCAAGATCCTTTCAAATGATCCCCTTGAGACCAGGCCTCCATGGGTTTGATTTTTTCATCGGGAATGAAGATCTGAAGGTTGTCTTCCACGGGCGTATTCTTCACATCCCGGCCTTTGAAGGTGAGGTTGCGGCCCTTCCCGATGGTCTCCGGGGTGCGGTCCAGACGGTAGGCCATCCGCCCGCCCCACATCTCCTTGCTGCGGTCCGCCAGGCTTCCCAGCGAAATGTTCAACAGGCGGAAGCGATTGCCTTCGGGGTTCGCTGCTCGAAGGAAGATGCCCTTGCCCTTGAAAGGCGCATCATCGTTCCAGACCAGGCCGGCGAAGTCTGGACTCACTCCGGGCGGCAGGGCGTCGACACGGACGACGCCGACATCCCCTAGGAACTGGAGGTTCTGGCGGGCGGCCTCATCCGAAGGTTCCTGGCTGGCTTTTTTCATGGCCGCTTCCGCCGTTTTGATGTTGCCCTGCAGAGTGCGGCTCACCTGGCCACCGATGCTCACCCAGCCCACG
>JAJYMZ010000086.1 GCA_021786615.1 Acidobacteriota bacterium | reverse complement strand
TTCGAGATGCCCCAGACACCCCAATCCGAAATTACGGTCCTTGACAAAGGCTTCGTCCGCTTGGTGGATGCCATGGGTTCGGATTTGTCCGTCGTCAACGCGGCGCGGGTGAGCTTCGGCAAGCAGAAGGATACGTTCGAAGACAGCGACAAGAAGCTCATCAAGTACCTGGCGGTCCACGAGCACACCTCGCCTTTCCGCCACGCCTACATGCAATTCCACGTGAAGGCGCCCATCTTCGTGTTCAGGCAGTGGATGAAGCACCAGGTGGGATGTTCCTTCAATGAAATCAGCGGCCGCTATGTGGACTTCGCGGATGAAGAGTTCTTCGTGCCCGCGAGCTTTCGCCAGCAGGCCAAAGTGAACAAGCAGGGCAGCGAAGGCCAGATTGAGGAAGGCCACCGCGAAGCCGCCATGGCGGCCTTTCTGGAAGCCTGCCGCGGCAGCGTGGCGCAATACAAGAAGCTGCTGGAGCTGGGCGTGTGCCGGGAGCAGGCCCGTTGCGTGCTGCCCTTGGGCCTCTATTCGGAGGTTTACTGGACCACCAGCCTCCAGGCTGTGGCGCACTTCATCCGGCTGCGCTCCGAAAGCCACGCCCAATGGGAAATCCAGCAATACGCCCACGCCGTGCGGAGCCTCATCGAGGACCGTTTCTCCGCGAGTCTCGAGGCGCTGCTGGATTCGGACAAAGGATGATGCCAATGCTGCGCCCGCCCCTGGACCCTTCACTTTTCGATCTCGATTCGAACCGTCTCTGGGTCATGCACTGCTCCGAAGGCCCCGTCCCCAAGGCTTCCCTAGAGGCGGTTCACGCCTTCCTGCCCAAGGAATCCCGGCCCTGGAGCCTGCGGTGGGCAGAGGATTTTCTGGCCATTCCCGAAAGCACGAAACGAGAAGCGGCGAAACTCCTCGGCACGCGGCCAGAGGACATCAGCCTTACGGCCACGACCTCATCGGGCTTGCAGGTCGTCGCCCAGGGATTCCCTTGGCAGGAAGGCGACGAAGTGCTGGCGCCCTTGGGCGAATTTCCATCCAACGTCTGGCCATGGAAATCGCTCGCTTCCCGCGGCGTGAGTTTTCGCGAAGTGCCGCTCTGGGAAGGACACCAGTCCGGCGTGGGCGCCTGGACCTCCAGCCCTCCGCCCCCGGACGCGGATGCGGAAACACGGCTGCTGGATTCCCTCACGGACCGCACGAAGATCCTCGCCTTGAGCTGGGTTCGCTTCCAGGATGGCCTCAAGCTGGACCTGCCCTGGCTGGGCAGCGCCTGCCGGGAACGCGGCGTCCACTTGGTAGTGGACGGCATCCAGGGCCTGGGCACGCACACGCCCGACCTCGCGGGCGTCAGCGCCTTCGCTACCGGCGGCCACAAGGGGCTGCTTGCGCCTCAGGGATTGGGTTTCCTCTGGACCGAGGCAACGTTCAGATCAATGCTGGCACCCGTAGGCACTTGGCTCTCAGTGGAAGATGGCACCGATTTCACACGGCCTTCCACGGATTTCCATCGGCATTGGCTGGCGGATGGCCGGCGCCTGGAACCCGGCAGCCCATCACTGCTGGGATGCGTGGCGCTGAACGCATCGCTGGCCTGCCTGAATGGCGCGGAGGCAGGCGCCATCGAAACTCATGTGCGCGGGTTGCAAGACGCTCTATTGGCGGATCTCGCCACGGACCCCACCTGGGGTGCCGAAGCCGCTCGGCTCAGAGGTTTGTGGGAAGAAGATCGCCTGGGGCCGATCCTTTCGTTTCACCACCAGGGTCACGGGCCGGATTTCCTGAATGGCCAGCTTCAGGCGGGATTCAATCAGGGCGTCTACGCTTCCGTCCGCGAAGGCTACCTGCGCGTCGCGTTCCACGGCCTGCACACCCCAAGCGATGCGGCTCGCGTGGCGGCGTGGTTGGGGGGATGACCCGAATCCTGCGAATGGACAGGATGGAATGGGCACCAGGCCTCAGGCCACAGGCTTCAGGGAAAGAATCGCTTGGTATTGGATTGTGGTGATTGTGATGCGAACCTGAAGCCCGCAGTCCGAAGCCTGAAGCCAGCCGGGGGCACGCAATCGCCAAGTCCGGACTAAGGTTGTTTTTTCGGACAAGTGCTGAAGCCGAAGAGCGTATAGAGCGGGCAGGAGCCGATCAATCCCGTGAGCAGTGGAATGATTCCCAGGTACCCGAAGCGCGTCTTGGGCCCCACGAAGACCAGGGACAAAATGCAGAGTCCGAAAACCACTCGGATCACGCGCTCGGCCATGTGTTCGTTGGTGGGAAGGATGTTGCTGGCCATGGGGATCTCCTCAAACCTGCTGGATGCAGAAAGCCTAGCCTTCCAGCGCCTTCTTTTGGGTATCGCCAGCGATCCCCAAGTCCAAAATATTTCTCGCGATGGTCATCAGCTGCGTGACGAAAGCTTCGCTGGGCTCCAAGAACTCCGCGCCGATCATCAGGTAGCCGGGCCTCGCGGACTGCCCGCGAAGGGACGAGAAAGCGATGCGGGCCCGCGAGGGCGGCGCGGGAAGACTGCCGTCCTCCCACCGGAAATACTCCAAGGAATGTCCTGGTTCGAACAGGAAGTGCTGGGCGTAGCGCTCCTCCACCCAAGCCCCGAAGCCCCCGGCGCCGATGGTGATGATCTCCACGCCCTCCACCCACAGGCCTTCGGCCATGAAGCGGGCCTTGAAGGGGCCCGGCAGCTTCAGGCGATCAAAGCGCCGTGGATCTTGGACATCCGACATGGGGAAACCAAAATGAAAGGGTTGGCCTAGCGTATCCACCTCTTCTGGAAACGCCAGACCAACTTCGTGGCGCGGCTTGGGGCCCGGCCAAATCGAGGGGTATCGAGGGCCGCGCGAAGGCAGGAAGGA
>JAJYMZ010000319.1 GCA_021786615.1 Acidobacteriota bacterium | reverse complement strand
CACCCATTTCACGGACTCGCAGCTGCGCGAAATCCGCTATGCGAGCCTTCTGCATGATTTCGGAAAGGTGGGTGTGCCTGAGCATCTCCTGCTGAAGGCGAAAAAGCTTAAGCCCGAGCGGCTGGATCACCTGTTGCAGCGGCTGCACCAGCGGGACCTGGAAGAAGCCTTGGACCTTTTTGAACAGGCCTGGGGCGGCGGCTCGGATTTCAATCCGGCGCGATTGAAAGAACTGATGGAAGTCCAGCGCAAGGACTCCAGAGCCCTGGTGGAACGGCTGCTGCGATGCAATGAACCCCAGCACCTGCTCCATTCGGAACTCGATGAACTGGAAGCGCTGGAAAACCTGCAATTCAAGCACTGGAGCGGCAGGACATTACCCGTGCTGGAATCTGCGGACCTGGAATGCCTGCGGGTGCGCCAAGGCAGTCTCACGTTGGGCGAGCGTGATGAAGTGCGGGCCCACGTGAGCCATTCCTTCCGGTTCCTGAGCCGGATCCCCTGGACGGGAGAGCTGGCGAATGTGCCGGACATCGCCTATGCCCATCATGAGCGGCTCAATGGGAAGGGCTATCCCCGGGGCATCGGCGCCGACGAGATTCCGGTCCAGAGCAAGATCATGGCCATTGGCGATGTCTTCGACGCACTGGTGGCCAGGGATCGGCCCTACAAGAGGGCCCTGGGTGTTGAAGAGAGCCTGGATATCCTTATTGACGAAGCCCAGCTGGGGCTTCTGGACAGGAATCTGCTGGACATTTTTCTAGAAGCCCGCATCTATGAAGTCACCACTTCGCAACCCCGGGAGGCCCCATGATCCCTGAGCCCATTCTTCTTGTGGACGATGAAGGCACCGTGCGCAGCACGCTTCGCGAAGCGCTCACCAGGCACGGTTATACCGTTGAAGAGGCCGACAGCGGCGAAGCGGCCTTGGCCATGGTGGCCAAGAAGCACTACCCCGTGATCCTCACGGACCTGAAAATGCCGGGCATTTCGGGCCTGGAACTGCTGATCTCCATCCGCGAGAAGGATCCGTCTTCCCTGTGCGTGGTCATCACCGGATTCGCCACCATGGAAGCAGCCATAGACGCATTGAAGAAGGGTGCCTACGACTTCATCAAGAAGCCCTTTCAGACCCTCGAGCTGCAGGTGGTCCTGGACCGCGCCCTGGAGCATGCGCGGCTCCTGAAAAAGGTGGAGAACTATCAGGCGGATCTCGAAAGCCGGGTCATGACCCGCACCTGGGAATTGCATGCGTTCCATGAAGAAGTGCTCCGCCTCAACGCGCTCCTCCTGGCGGCACAGAACGAGATCGAGCTGGAACCGCTGGTGAAGCCCTTCCTGGATCACTTGAGGACCCGCTTCAATCCAGATGGATGGGCTCTGCTGGTGCCGGACACCCGCACGGATTCTTGGTCCTATCTGGTGAAAACTGGCGAGAAGGCTTGGCCCGACGTATCGGCGTGGGGCGATCTCGCCGCCATTCATGAAGCCCAGGAATGCACGGTGGCCACCGGCTACAGCGACGGCTTCGTTGTGCCCTTGCGCCATGGCGATACACCGCTAGCCATGCTGGTCCTGGGATTTGACGGGCGCTCCTCGTTCTATCCTTCGGACCGGAGTTTCCTGCTCTGGAAACGTCAGATGGAATCGGCGCTGCTGGGGCTCCACCGCGCGATGGCACTGGCCCGGCGCCTGGCAGATCCAGCTTGACCCCCTTGCTCTGGATCGGATTCGATGGACTGGACCCAGAGGCCGTCCCGGGAGATCTCGCGCCCGGCGGCCTCATCCCTTTCGGGCGCAATCTCGATCCGGATCCTGACCAGGGACCGGCCCGGCTGAAGCGGCTCATTGACGGCCTTCAGGCCCGCTGGGGAGCCGAGCTTCCCTTGGCCGTGGCCCTGGATCAGGAAGGCGGAGCCGTATCGCGCTTGAAGCCCTGGGTGGGCGAGACACCGACCTTCAAGGCTCTTTGGGAGCAAGGGGGGCCGAACGCCTGCGAGGCCTGGGGGCGGCTTTGGGGAACCGGTCTGCGGCTGCTGGGATTCAATGTGGATTTCGCGCCGGTGGCCGATTTATGGTCGGGCATCGAAGGCACCGGCATCGGGAATCGAGCCGCCAGCGGTGATCCCGCCGCCGTGGCCAGGGCTGCCGGAGCTTTTCTCCACGGTCTGGAAAGCACCGGGGTTCGCGGTTGCCTGAAACATTTTCCAGGGCTGGGCGGCACCCAGGTGGACAGCCACCAAGCGCTGCCTGAACTGCGGGACGACGTCACCCTCCGCCGCAACTCCCTGCCCTTTGTGGCGCTCTCGAATGACGATCGCCTGGTCATGGTCGCCCACGTGAAAACCCCCGCCACCGGCGGGCTGCCCGCGTCCTTGCACCGCGGGTCCGTGGCTGGAAATCCCTGGGGTGTCCGCGGGCGCTTCCTTCCCGATGACCTGGAAATGGGCGGCTGCACCGATTGGGCCTGGGAGGACCGCGTGCGGCTCTGCCTCGAAGCCGGGCATGAATGGCTGCTGGTCTGCCAGTCCGAACAAGGCGTCAGGGCTTGCGCCGAGGCTTTGTCGAGGCAGCCCAAAACGCTGGTGCTGCCCCTGTTGGAGCGGAACCGTGCGATGCGGAAGAACTTGCCATGGCCTCAACCAGGACAATTGGATTTGGGGGACTGGAAAGCGTGGGTGGCGGACGTAAGGATCGCCAGTGGTAGCCTTCTGGGCTGAAGGCCGTGGGCGAAGGGTCCTGTGTCTTGATACCATCTTGCAATCAATAGGGATTGAACTATCTTGACCTCATGGAGGTCAAGATGCGGAAACCAAATCCAGTTCCAAAAGAACGAGTGGCGGAGCTAGAAGCATTCCGAAAGG
>JAJYMZ010000206.1 GCA_021786615.1 Acidobacteriota bacterium | reverse complement strand
CGTCTACAAACTTAGTAAAAGGGCCACGAGAGTGGCCCTTTTTTTGGGTTAGAGTCAAAAAGTCGAAAGTCAAGAGTTGGGAGTCGAGAGTTGGGGGCTTGACCCTCGACCCTTAACCCATGCGTTGATCCTACGCATACGCGATCGGATCCACGGCCCCGGCCTGCTGGAATCCGCGCAGCCTCAGCAGGCAGGAATCGCAGGTGCCGCAGGCCTTGTCCTCGTTGCGGTAGCAGGACCAGCTCAGGTGCAGCGGAGCGCCCAATTCCAGGCCTTTCTGGACGATCTGGGCTTTGCTGGAATGGATGAGCGGGGCGTAAAATCGCAGCTGGGTTTCCGGTTTGGTGCCCAGGTTCGCGGTCTGCTCGAAGCTTCGCAAGAACGTTTCTCTGCAATCGGGATAGCCTGAGGAATCCTCTTCCACGAAGCCCACGAAAATCGCTTCCGCGCCCAGCACTTCGGCCCAGGACACGGCCGTGCTCAGCAGGTGGGCGTTGCGGAAGGGCACGTAGCTGGAGGGAATTCCAGGCCGCTCCAGATCGCCTTCCGGCAAGGCGATGCTGGCATCCGTCAGCGCGGAGCCGCCAATCTTCCGGAGATTTTCGAAAGAGATCACAAGACGGCGGGGGAGCGGCACACCATAGAAATCCGCGATGTCCTGGAAGGCTTGGCGCTCGCGGGTTTCCGTGAGCTGGCCGTAATCCGCGTGGAGCAGCGCCAAGTCGTGGCCTTCGGCCTTCGCGATGGCGGCGGCCACGCAGGAATCCATGCCGCCGGAGAGTGAGACCACAGCGAGCGTCATGAAAAATCCTCCGCCCAGGCTTCCAGCTCATTCAGTGGACCTTCCACCTTCGCGTTCCACTCGCCTTCAATGGCTTTCGGTGGCACTTCCATGGGTGCCCCGAACCGCACGATGCAGGTGGCGAAGGGCTTGGGAATGGGCATGGAGTCCCAGGTTCTCAAAGTCCAGGCGCGGTCATAGGCCACGCAAACCGGCACGATGGGAGCGCCGGTTTTTTTCGCCAGGGCGATGACGCCGGGCTTGGCCTCCTGGCGCGGGCCCTTGGGCCCGTCGGGCGTGATGCCGAAATCCCAGCCATCCTTCACGGCGCGGATCATCCTCACCAGAGCCTTGGCGCCGTCATCGGCGGCCGTGCCGCGAACGGCGTGGATGCCGAACCATTTCCAGGTGGCGGTGCTCCGCTCGCCATCCTTGCTGTCGCTGGCGAGAATCGCCACGCCACGGCCTTTGCGCTTGAAGGGGTAGGCCAGCGGCATCATCACCAGCCGCCGATGCCAGAAGGCGAGGATGAAGCGGCGATCGGCGCGGACCAGATCCTGCACGGGTTCCAGACCTTCGTACCTGACCCGGAGCGTGTAAGCCAGCAGCTTGACCAGATGGGCCGCGAAAAAAGGCGCCACTCGAAAATTCAGCCATACCGACAGGGGCGACCCTAAAGGCCGGCCGCGAACAGCGATGCCGAGGAGGGGGGAGGTCAACTAGGGCTCCCCATGGAGGGAAGGATGGTGGAATGCGGGTTGAGAGTTGAGAGTCGAGAGTCGAGGCCCCTGGGGCTCAGGACCCGGGACTCAAGACCCAGGACCCGGGACCCAGGACTCAGGGCTTTTCCCATCATGCGCCCTCCCCCAACAATTCTTTGCGCGTCACCAAGTAGACCTTGCTGCAGTAGTCGCAGCGGACTTCCAGGGTGTCCAGCTCCGCGAAGAGATCCCGCTGTTGCGCTGGGGGGAATCCCTTGAGGGTCCCGAGCAGAGCAGCGTGATTGCAGCGGCAGCGGTAGTGCAGATCGGTGGTGGAAATTTGATCCGTGCCCTTGCCCTCATTGACCCAATTCAGCAGGAAATCGGTGGTGCGCTCCCAGTTGGGCACCACCTCCAGACCCTCGATGGCCTGGATCAGCCTCGCCAGGCGCTCCGGTGGGCAGTGGGGCATGGGTTCGACCATGAGGCCGCCAGCTTCTCCGGTGGCGGGGTCGCACCACAGGGTCAGGCTGGCCTGCACCTGTTCCGACAGCAACAGGTAAGCCTCCACCTGGGTTGCGACGCCACCTTCCACTAATTCCAAATTGCCGATGTAAGGTTTCCCGTCGGGATTCGAGCGCATCACCTGGAGGATGCCTGGTGCCAATACCCATGGGTCGTCGCGCTTGCCGGAGACATCCAGCACACCGCGAATGGTGCCATCGGGCCAGGAGTCCGCCACCACCGCCTTGGCGCGGCCAGAGCCCTTCAAGAGCAGTTGCAGCCGCTCCGCGGAATGCCCGCGGCTTTGCACCAGGGCCGTGGCTGACAGCAATTCCGTCAGGCAGGCGCAGGCCTCTTTGTCTAGATGGGGATGACCGCGCCGTACGCCGTCCCACAAGGGGCTGGCGTCCAGGGCGGCGATGCGGATGTGATGGTCCTGAGTCAGGCCCCGCACCACGCGGGCCACATGAGAAGGCGTATCGGGCATGGGGGTATTGTAACGGGTGGGGCTGGGGCCACTGAGTCCCAAGTCTCAAGTCTCAAGCCTCGATGCCAACAGCCCTGCAAGAGTGTCCAGTCTAGAATTCAAATTGGCATTCCGATCTATTGAGCACCCCTCGTCCTCCGCACCTTGATCCAGGATTTCCCATGCCCACGCCTTCCCGACTCGCTGCCGCCCGCGCGCTTCACGCTGTGTTTGGATCCGGTCATCGGGTGAGCGACCACTGGGACGCTGGGCTCTCCTCTGAAGATGCAGGGCTGGCCCAGGCCTTGCTCGGTCTTTGCCTGCGGCGCTGGGGGCGGCTGCAGGCCTACGTGAAACCTAAATTGAAGGACCAGTCCCGCAGCCTGCCCCTGGGCTCCCAGGTAGCCTTGGCTGTTGGGTTCGCGCAACTGGCGTGGATGGATGGCGTGGCCGCCCATGCGGCGGTGAACGAGACGGTAGAACTGGCCGCCGATCCGGTCCTTGGATTTCCTCCGCACAAGGGTCTGGTGAACGCGCTGTTGCGCAGGGGCGCGGAAAAACGGCAGCAGTTGAGGGCCGATCTGGAGGCCTTGCCCGCGGCCCTGGACCGCACGGCTTTCGTGGAGGCGGTGTTGCAGTCGGCGCTGGAACCGCACCCTGCCATGGGGAAGGCCGGCCTTGAAGCACTATGGTCCAAGCTTCAGGCGCCGCCACGCCCCGCTTTTCGCGTCCTGCGGGGAGAAGCTCCGCCGGAACTGGAAGCGGATGCGCAACTTCCGGGATGCTGGCACTTTCGGGAGGGCGCGGCCTTCCCGGGCCCATGGCTCCAAAGCGGCGCTGGCATGGTGCAGGACCGCAGCTCCCAGGCGCTCATGGCCTTCCAGTGGGATGAAAAGCCCCTCCGAATTCTCGATGCCTGCGCCGCCCCCGGTGGTAAAACCACCTCGCTCGGGGTACGTTTTCCGGAGGCCCGCGTCACCGCCGTGGAGCGAGAGCCTAGGCGAGCCGAGCGCCTGAAAAAAAACCTGGCAGACCGGGGCGTGAAGGCCGAGGTGGTGGTGGCCGAAGTCACGGACTTTCTGGCGAACACGACAGCAACTTTCGATCTCATCGTCCTGGATGCGCCGTGCTCGGGCAGCGGCACCCTGCAGAAGCATCCCGAGCTGCCCTGGATCGCCGGGAACATTGATCTGGAGCGGCTTTCGGAAACCCAACGGGAACTCCTCAGAGCCACCATTCCCAAGCTGGAGCCCGGCGGCCTGCTCATCTATGCGGTCTGCTCGTGGCTGCCGGAAGAAGGCGAACACCATCGCGCGTGGGTGCGAAGCGCCCACCCGGAACTCCGGCCGGCACTCGTATGGCCAGGGGAATACGGCGCTGAAAGCGGCGCCACGAGCTGCTTCAGGCCCAACCCTCTACAGTGGGACGGGGAAGGCTTCCAGGCCTTCGCCTGGGCCAAGCATTGAAAAGGCGCCGCAGCATGGAATCATTTAGGTGGAGGCAGGCTCATGCGATTTAATTCCATGTTGATCATTGGGGCCACCGCGGTCCTCAGCGCCCAAGCCGTCAAGGTCCAGGAGGCGCCGCTGCGGGCGCACCTGGCCTTCCTTTCCGATGACCTGCTGGAGGGGCGTGGGACCGGCCAGCGAGGCGGAGATCTGACCATGCGCTATCTGGAGACGCGATTGGAGGCGATGGGCCTGAAACCTGCCAACGGCCAAAGCTATCGCCAAATCGTGAAAATCGCCGGAGTGAAAACCGATGTTCCGAAAAGCGATTTGAAATTCACCGATGGCAAATCTGGCGTGTCCTTTCACTTTGGCGATGAAATTGTTTTTGCTTCCGGCAGCGCCAAACCGGATGCGGCCTTCGATGCGCCCTTGGTCTTCGTGGGTTACGGCGTGGCGGCCCCCGAGGAGGCCTGGGACGACTACAAGGGGCTGGATTGCCACGGAAAAATTCTTGTGATGCTGGTGAATGATCCTCAGCCCACGAAGGAGGAACCCAAGCGCTTTGGCGGAAAGTCCCTGACCTATTACGGCCGCTGGACCTACAAGTTCGAGGAGGCCAAGCGCCGGGGCGCCGCGGGTGTCCTGCTCATCCACACGGATGCCTCGGCGTCCTATGGCTGGCAGGTAGTGGAAAGTGGCTGGGTCCACGAGCGCTTCCAGCTGGCCGAAGGCACTGGGGGCTCGGATCTGGAAGGCTGGATGACGCAGGATTCCGCGAAAAAATTGTTCGCGATGGGTGGGCAATATCTGGACGATCTCATGAGCCGGGCCGAACGAAAGGATTTCCACCCGGTGACCCTGGGCCTGAAAGCCACGGGCCACGTGGCCTGTTCAGTGCGAATGGTGGATCAGGCGAACATCGCGGGGGTCGTGCCGGGAACCGATCCGAAGCTCAAGGATGAAGTCGTGATCTATTCCGGCCACTGGGACCACCTGGGCAAAGGCGACGGGCCGGGGGACCAGATCTGGAACGGCGCGGTGGACAATGCTTCCGGCACCGCGGCGGTGCTGGCCATGGCCGAGGCGGCGGCAGGCCATCCCGCCCGCCGCAGCCAGATGTTCCTGCTGGTGTGTGGGGAAGAGCAGGGCTTGCTGGGCAGCGAAGCCTACGCGCGCCATCCCTTGTGGCCGCTGGCGAAAACCGCCGCGGACCTCAATCTGGACAGCATGAATTTTGTGGGTGCCACCGGGGATATCGGTACCCAGGGGAGCGAACGCACGACCTTGGGAACCGTGGCCTCCTTGATGGCCAAAAAAACGGGTCTGGCCATTGCCAAGGTAGAGCCGGACCTGGGAGGCGGCTACTTCCGCAGTGACCACTTCAGCTTCGCGAAGGTCGGCGTGCCAGCCTTCTCCATCGCCTCGGGCAAGATCTTCTTGAAGGACCCGGAAGCTTCCAAAACCAAGGCGGAGGCCTACCGGCAGCGCTACCACCAGGTGACGGATGACTATGACCCGGCCTGGGATTTGTCGGGCATGGTGCAGCAGGCGCAGTTCACCCTTGACCTGGGCCGGGCTGTCGCCAACGCGCCGAACATGCCCACCTGGCGGCAGGGTGATCCCTTCGGAAGGGGGCGAGTAACCCAAAAGGTAAAGGCGGCCAAATGAATGACGAGTGCCCGAACTGCGGCTCCATAGAATTTGTTGAATTATTTGATCTTTATCAGGAGGAAGTCAGGAAAATGGATCCGGATTTCGGACTGCTGGGCAAGGTATCGCCCCCCACGCGACGGGCAGTGATCCATGGATTCATTCTCGCCATCCTGTTCTGGATCCTGTTCCTGACCCCCTTCTTCGCGCCCGCGGGCAAGATGCTGCGCACCACGCTGCCCATCGCGCTGCTGGCGTTCACATGGGTGCCCATTTTCTTTTCCGCCCGCAGGAAGGACCGCGAACGCCTCGCGGCCTACAAGGCACGGCGCATCTGCATGAACTGCAGTACCATCATTTGACCACTAAGCCTCAAAGGAACCATAGAGGCACCAATTGACCACAAAGACATAAAGACACGAAGAAAAATAAAATCAGTTCTTTGTGTCTTTGTGTCTTTGTGGTTATTTTTTGCAGTTTGCTTAGTGGTCGCTTGGTGTCTTTGTGGTTCGAAGGGTGATCACGACGATCTCTGGCGGCGCCCCCAGCCGGATGGGGATGCCCACCACGCCGAGTCCTCGGCTCACATAGAGTTTGGAGCCGTTCTCATCAAACAGGCCACGGGTGTAGGGGCCCATCATGCGGGCGCTGGAAACCCAGGGGATGATGTTCACCTGCCCACCATGGGTATGGCCGCTGAGAGTGAGCCTCGCGCCGGTCTGCGCCGCCAGATCCCAGTTGCTGGGACGATGGCTGAGGCACAGCCGCCAGGCCTGATCCGGGATGCCTAGCGACGCCAGTTCGGGCCGCGGTCCATCCCCGAAATGGAGGCCGCGAAAGCGGCCATTGGCTGCCATGGGGTCGGATATGCCGATCACTGCCAGTAACGACCCATTTCGTTCCACTAGCTTGTGTTTGTTTTCAAGGCAATGATAACCAGCGCCTTCGAGGTCCCTCCACATGGGGAAGGGATTGGTGAAATAGTCATGATTTCCGAGAATGGCGAAACAGCCCAAAGGTGCGGGAAAATGGCCGAAGGATTCGATGAAGGGGGCGATTTCGCTGGGCAGGCTGTCCACCAGATCCCCGGTCACCAGCAGCAGATCCGGGGCTTCCCGATCCGTGAGGACTCGCCAGCGGGCAACCTTCTTGGGCCCCATCATGGGTCCGATATGGAGGTCCGAGAGTTGCACGAGCTTGAGGCCATCCAGGCCCTGGGGAAGATCCGGGAAGGCCAGATCCATCCGAGTAATGTCGGGATCGCCATAGGCCTCATGGGAACCATAGCCCCCTCCCACCACGGCCACGCCGAAGCCGGCGGTGGCCACTTTGCGGAGGAAGGCGCGGCGCGCTGGATCTTCCGCCTCCACCTCGGCTTCTGCTTCAGTTTCCAGTTTCGGAAAGTGGTGCCGGAACCGCTCCCACCAGAGCGTCTCGGCGAAAAACAGGATGACCAGATGCACCAGCGTGAGCGCCTGGAAATAGAATCCGGCCCGGGCCAAAGGGCGCAGCAGGTGGCTGTATCCATTGAGTTCGATCCCGGTGAACCGCAGGGCGAAATAGACCACCAGGGGCACATGGATGGCCACCAGGAACCAGGGCAGCACTGGCCTGAACTGGTGCGGGACGATGCGCCGCAGCACGTGCCAGTGAAGCAGCTGGATCGCCAGGATCAGGCCGAAGAGGATGAAAAAAATCATTTCCGAACGGCTCCTAAGGGTGCACGACGAGACTCAAGGTGCCCACGGTGCGGTCCTGCATGAGCGAGTTGTTATTGGCCTCATGCAGCACACGGTGGATTCCCACCACGAAGGCCAGGTGGCCCACGAGGCGTTCAATGACTTCGGCATTCCCGATGACTCGCATGAGATCCAACTCTACTCCCGCGACTTTCGTGAAGGCGAGACGGTCCTGAGCATGGTCCCAGACCGCGGTGAGTTCCACATAGGCGCGCAGCCCGGATCCCAACTCGGCCCGCAGGCGATGCATCCGATCGCCCAGGGTGTTGTAGGAGGGCAGGGCCGCTTGTTCAATCCGGTTCCACTCGAGGCTGGCCGGGACCAGGCTTGTCCTCAGCCCACCGAGGTGAAGGCGGTCAAGGGAAGTGGGATCGCCCAGCACACGGGCTGACTCGGCCTTCAACACCGCCTGGACCCAAGGCGTGGAAATCGCTGCCTGCACCTGGCCCCACTGGAAGCGCCAGTTCTGGCCATCGGTGCGTCCCAAGCCGTCTTTGGCTTGGGCAGAAAGGCGAAGACCCCAGTCCTCGCCCCGAGTCCAGAGATGGGAAATCCCGAAATGGAGCGCCACAAGACTGCGGCTGGCACCGGATTTGATGCCATCCAGGAATTCGGCTCGTTCAAAGGCAAGGCTGGGTTTGAAGAAGGCTGGCGCCGTGTTCTTGGATTCAAAAATGAAGGTCAGTCCTCCTCCGGTCCGTTGGCGATCAAAACCCAGCACAGGCTCGAACTGTTGTTTGGAAGGCCGCTCCAGTGAGGAAAAGATCTGAAGTCCTGGCGCCCACCGCCATCCCCGGTAAACCAGTCCTGCCTGCGCACCGCGAGGTCCGGCTGCATTGCCCAACGCCCCCAGGATCTGCCAGGAAAACCGTCCCAGAAGGTCGGTGCCGCCCATTCCGAGTTCAACTGATTTTCCCGATGGCGCGAGCGTTAGCCCTGAGCGCGAGCCTGTACGCATCGTCTCGCCCACTGCGTAGTCATGGGCGGGGGGCGGTTTCACGGGGGGCGGCAGCTGTGAGGCCGCATCCATTTCGGGTTTCACTGCGTTCACGGTAAAGAAGGAATCGCCCCACGGAATCGGTGTTGGGACGAGGGGTGGCAGCGTCAAATCCAATTTCCGGATCTCGCACCCCGTGGCGCCAAGCTGGGCGTAGTAAAGCGACCTTCGATCCGGCGTTGGGGCCGGGAGCCAGACGGCGGAGGGCGATCGGACCACAGGAATCGAAGGGGAATTTGCCCCTGGCGGAGTGGTGAAAATTGAAAGCAGGCCGTCTGATTCGATGGCCTTGAAACTTGAATTTCTCTGAGGCGCCGCCGCTAGATCCCTCGGAATCCTGCGAACATGATCATTTCCAGGCTTCCAGCTTTTAGCGTGCCGCTGCCATACGCCTTCATCATCGGGTTCTCGAATGGAAAATAGGACGAGGGCTTGGATGGGAGCTGATCCGCCACTCATGGGCCTCTTTAGGGTTTCCGCCGCCCAGTAGGGTTTTTCAGGTACCAGGCCATTTCTTCGGCCCAGTTCCCAGGTGGCCTTTTTCGTGGGCTGGAAGGGGGCGATATCCGGATCAGTGGTCTTCGGGTGTTCGGGTCGAGGTGCTGACTTGAGGTCCCAGACTCGAAGTCCCTTGAAGGATGGCGTGAGTACGCGGGCCAGGAGCCGTGTGCCTTCCGGATTCACGGAAAGGTCCGTAACCTCCCCATCCACTTTCGTGAATACCTCGCCTTCCCGTACGCGATTTTGTTCGGTCATGCGCCGCTCGAAGGCCAAGGCATCGGCGGTGAGTTCAGCGCGGAAGCGGTCGTAGCCATCCCTGGCACTGAATCCAAACGTGCCCACAAAGGTCCCGTCAAAGCTTCGCCTGGGGCTTGCGGCCAATTTCCGCCAGAGTTTCTTGAGCACATCTTTCTCGCCGGAGCGGGCGCATTCCCGGCGCTCCAGCCATTCCAGGTACGCGCTGCCCACCAGGTAGGCCATATTGCCGCCGCGGAAGCCAGTGAAACCATTCAACGCGCCATAGCCCGGCAGCTTGCCTTCCCGGGCCCACTGCCGCAGCTGCGCGGCGCGGTAGACGGAGTGAGGGCGGCCGCTGCCCGTGACGCGGCCTTCGATGACCGTGGCGTAGCCTTCGATCACCCAGCGCGGCGCTTTGAGGGTGAGCGGCCCCACGGGCAGATCCAGCAGCTTGTCCAGGAGCTGGGGTTGGGTAATGGGGCGCGTCAGATGCTGGATGTGGGTCAGCTCGTGGGTCACCAGCAGCTCCGGCCACGTGGTGAAGTGGCCGATGGCGCTGTGCGGTTCCGGCGGCGTTTTCCATAGTTCGACGAACGGGTGCTTGAGGAAGGGATAGGCTGTGCCGTTCCCTTCCCCGCGCGGATCCCGGATCAGCACGTCCACCACGCGCGGAGATTCATAGCCCACCCACTCCGTGACTCGCGCGTGGATGCCTTCGATCTTGGCGGCCACCTCCAGGGCAAAGGGCTCGAAGGCTCCGCGCGCTGGGTAGTGGATGCGGTAATGGGGAGTCCGGATGGTCCTCCAAGGAGCGTCCGGCGACTGGATCCGCTGGGCGGTCAGCGGGGCGGCCAGGCCAATCAGAAGAGGTAGAACCGCGAGCTTCGAGCGCATCAGATCAGTGTGCCTGAGACTTTATCAATCGCGGCACGGGGGCCCTGCCGTGACCTGGATCACAAATCGAGAAGGCGTCTCAATTTGTGCTTGACGCGGAATTACAATTTATAGAGACTCAGTCTCAAAGAGGTTTGTGTGATCCGCATCCGCACCATCGCCCCCCTGACGTTCGCTCTGCTCCTTTCGAGCACAGCGTTGGCCCAGGAAGCAGGTTTTCACCGGGAGGTCCTGGCCATGGGAACGCGGCTTTCCATGCGGATCGAAAGCCCCAGCCAGGAACTATTGACCCTGGCGTCCGAAGCCGCCTTTGCGGAAAGCAATCGCATCGAGGCGGCCTGTTCCACCTGGAAATCAGATAGCGTTTTCACGCATTTGAACCATGCCAAAGGACAGGTGGTTCCACTGGATCAGGAATGGCTGGAACTGCTCAGCCGGGCCACCAGCTGGAACCACCGCACAGGGGGCGCCTTCGATCCAGTTCTGGCTCCTTTGCTCACAGCCTACGGGGTTCGGGAGGGTGGGCGCCTCCCCTCCGGAATAGAGTTGGCCAAGGCCCGCGCCGCCAGTGGCGCCAGGCATCTTTCCCTGAACTTAAAAAGCGGTGCCGCGCGTTTGGAAAATGGCGCCGGCATCGAAGAGGGCGGCTTCGTGAAGGGGTACACCCTGGACCGCATGGAGGATCGGTTGAGGCAGGCTGGCATCAGCTCCGGCCTCCTCGATTTCGGTGGCCAGCTGTTGGTCTTCGGCCAGGCGGTGGAAGTCTCCATCGCGGATCCGAAGGACCGGAACCTGCCTCGATTTTCCCTTTCGCTCAAAGATGCGAGCCTGGCCAGCAGCGGCCTCTCCGAGCATGGCCACCACCTCGTGGACCCGCGCAGTGGCAGGCTGTGCGAGGACTGGGGCAGCGTTTCGGTCATCGCCGCGTCGGCCCTCGATGCGGATTGCCTTTCCACAGCCTTGTACGTGATGGGACCCGATGAAGGCCTGGCTTGGGCCGATCGCCATGCCATCACCGCGCTTTTTCTTCTCAACAACGGGCAGGTTCGCATGAGCCCCGCCTTCAAATCTTTACACCCCACTTCACTTTCACCGGAGAAACCATGAAACCCCTTCTAACCACCCTTGCCCTGGCCCTGCTGGCGTCGCCAGCCTTCACGCAGGACGCGCCCAAGCCCGGCACCGAAAAGCGCATCGAGGAATTGGAGCGAAAGCTCGACATCCTCAGCCACCAGCTGGAGGCCAAGGAAACCGGTGCCATGCCCGTGGCCCAGGAACAGGGCCGCTTCGGGTTGGGCGCGCCAGCCTCGAAGGTCTATGAAAGCAAGGGCGGCCTGAGCATTGGCGGCTACGGCGAATTCCTCTATTCGAACCTGGAAAGCCAGGTTCAGGACGGCAGCCGCGCGCCCAATGAGCGGAGCGTGGACGCCCTGCGGCTGGTGCTCTACACCGGCTACAAGTTCAGCGACCGCATCGTCTTCAATTCCGAACTGGAATTCGAGCACGGCGGCTACAGCGACGAGCACAGGACGGGCGAAGTCAAAGTGGAATTCGCCTACCTGGATTTTCTGATGGCCAAGGCCATGAATATCCGCGCGGGCATGATGCTGATACCCGTGGGTTTCATCAACGAACTGCATGAGCCGCCAGCCTTCCTGGGCTCCCGGCGCCCTTTCACCGAGACGAGGATCATCCCCAGCTCCTGGAACGAGAACGGCGTCGGCATCCACGGCGACCTTCCGGGAAACCTCACCTACCGCGTGTACCTGGTGAACGGGCTCAGCGCATTGGGCCGGGGCGTGGAGGGCGAGACCGAAGGCTTCAACGCCCGCGGCATCAGGGGCGGACGCCAGGCCGGGAAGGAAGCCAGCGCCGCGGGCCTGGCCTGGACGGGCCGCCTGGATTGGACCTTCATGCCCGGCGCCATGGTGGGCGCGAGCTTCTACAGCGGCAACAGCAACCAGAGCGGCGCAGGCCCGGCCATCATCACCACGCTGGTGGATTTCCATGCGGAGTACCGAGCCAATGGCTTCCAGGCCCGGGGCCTCTTCGCCCAGGTCACCAACAGCCGCGGCGGCGTGGAAGCCCTCGCCATGGGTAGCGCTCCCCGGGAAGTGGGCATCAAGCAGTTCGGCGGCTACCTGGAGGCCGGCTATGATTTGCTGCGCGGTGGCAAGCAGGCGCTCATTCCCTTCCTGCGCTGGGAGCGCCTGAACACCCAATCCGAAGTGGTGAGCGGCGTGGTGGCCAGCGGCGCCAATGACCAGACGGTACTGACGGCGGGCGTGAACTACAAACCCATCCCCAACATCGCGGTGAAGGCTGACTACCAGAAGATCGAGAACCGCGCCCGCAGCGGCCGAAACCAGTTCAATATCGCTCTGGGATACTACTTCTGACATGCGCCTAGCTCTCCCATCCTTCCTCGCCCTCGCCGCCCTGAACCTGGCGGCGGCCCTGCCCACCCGGGAGGAGGCGCTGAAGCTGGCCTATTCCGGCGCGGCCTTTACACGCCACGAACACTACCTCACCGAGGACCAAGCCCGGCAGGTGAAGCAGCTCTCCCAGCGGGATCTGCCGGGCCTCTGGTGGGTCGCCTACGAGGCCACGAAAGATGGCAAGCCCGTGGGCGTGGCTTTTTTCGACACTCATCGCGTGCGGACCCTCAACGAGACCGCCATGGTGGCCATCACGCCCGATGGCAGGGTGATCCGTGTGGAGGTCATCCAGTTCCACGAGCCCCAGGAATACATGGCGAAGGATGCATGGAAGCAGCAGTTCGCAGGGCGCAAATTGGATGACGAGCTGAGCCTCAAGCGCGGCATCCGGCCTCTGGGCGGCGCGACCCTCACGGCCAACGCGCTGACCGATGCCTCCCGTCGCTGCCTGGCGTTATGGCAGGTGCTCTACGGTGAAAAGAAATGACGGCCCTGGAACGCTGGAGCCTGCATCTGGCGGCGCTGCTCACGGGCGTCACGGGCCTGATCTATGGCTGGCTGCGGTACTACGGACAACGCGCGGGCGAGTTCGGGCTGGAAGCCCATCCCCTCCAGGCCACGCTGCAGCATCTCCACGTGCTGGCGGCACCTCTGCTGGTGTTCGCGCTGGGCATGCTGGTGCGGGGCCATGTGCTGCCCATGTGGCGCAGCGGCAGGCCCGGCGGCCGCGCGTCCGGCATGGTGCTGGCGCTGATCCTGGCGCCCATGGTGCTCAGCGGCTACCTTGTGCAGATAGCCGTGGAACCCAGGTGGCGGCTGTTCTTCGCATGGATTCACGGCGTCTTGAGCCTGCTGTTCCTGGTGGGCTATGGCGTTCATCAGCTGGCAGCCCAAAGGCAGCCGCGCGCCGCCGAAGAACCGAACGGGGAAGTCTCCCTGAATCCGTCGTGAAGGCCAAGAAGGCTGATTAGACTGGAACATGCCGAAAATCCGCGTGCTCACCGATCAGGTCGCGAATCAGATCGCGGCGGGCGAGGTCGTGGAGCGGCCGGCCTCCGTGTTGAAGGAACTTATCGAGAACGCCCTGGATGCTGGGGCCACGCGGCTGGAGATCGCCTGGGAGGAAGGTGGAAAGCGGCTGCTGTCCGTGGCGGACAACGGCTGCGGCATGGCCCGGGACGATCTCTACCTGGCGCTGGAACGCCACGCCACGAGCAAGGTGCGGACCGCCGAAGACCTCACGCGCCTTTCCAGTTTCGGCTTCCGCGGCGAGGCCCTGCCTTCCATCGCTTCGGTGACGCGATTCGACCTGCACAGCGCCGAAAGCGAGGGGAATGGCCATCGGCTGCGGGCAGAATTCGGCATCATCAAGGACGTGCAGCCCGCGCCCCGCAGCCGTGGCACCACCGTGATCGTGCGCGATCTGTTCGCCCAGGTGCCTGCCCGCAAGCGGTTCCTCAAATCCACCGATACAGAGCATGCGCATTTATGGGGCGTGATCACGCGGCTGGCCCTGGCGACGCCGGAGGTCCACTGGACCCTGCGCAGTGATCGCAGCACCCCTCTGGTGCTGCCGCCAGTGGCAGAATCCGGCGCGCGCCTGGGACCGCTGCTGGGCGGCAAGATGTCGGGGATGGTGCCCTTCCGCAGCGGCGAAGCGCCCTGGTCCCTGCACGGATACCTGTCGAAACCGGACTTGAGTTTCCGCGACCGCAATCACCTTTATTTGTTCGTGAATGGCCGCAGCGTGCGGGACCGCTTGCTGCTGGCGGCGCTTTCCGAGGCCTGGCAGGGCTTTTTCCCCAAGGGCGCCTATCCCGCGGTGGTGCTCTATCTTGAGATTCCCAGCGAAGCGGTGGATGTGAACGTGCATCCCACCAAAGCCGAGGTCCGCTTCCGCGAACCCAACCGCATTTTTCCCTTCGTGAGCCGGGCGGCGCGGGAGGCCTGGGAACAGTTGCGGGGCGGTCTCGCGAGCGTGCTGGAGCTGCCGCCCAAACCCGTGGAAAACGAATTCGAGCTGCCGGTATCCAAGCGCCAGGACGCGCAACACCCGCGGCTTTGGAGAGAAAATGCCAGCGGGGCCATGGATGCGCTGGCCTCGGCTTTCTACTCCGGAAAAACTCCCGGCCTGGAGCGCCCCTATGCCTTCGAGCCAGCCCGCGAAGGCGTGGCTGAATCCGCCGAGGCAGCCCAGGAGATCAGCTACCTGGGGGCCTTTGAAAACACATACCTGCTGGCGGAAGTGCGCGGGAACGGCGATCCGGAATTGTGGATCGTGGACCAGCACGTGGCCCACGAGCGCATCCTTTTCGAGCGGCTGTTCCTGCGCCTTCACCGGCCCGCCGTGCAACCGCTGCTGCCGCCGAAAGTGGTCCACTTCGGGCCCGCGGCCCTGTCGCGGTTGCTGCCTTTCCTGGAGGAACTGAACCGCGTGGGCATCGAAGTAGAGGAGTTCGGCGGCGAGGCGCTGGTGGTGCGGGGCCTGCCGGATTTCCTTTCAGAGCGTGATCCGCAAGCGCTGCTGGAAGATCTGCTGAACCGCCTGGAAGCAGGCGGCAGCGCGGATCTGGACTCTTTCCGCAAGGATCTCAACGCGGAGCTGGCCTGCCGCGCCGCCATCAAGAAACACCATGTGCTCCCACCGGAGTTGGCCCTGCGCCTCATCCAGGACCTGATGGATTGCGACGTCCCCCAGACCTGTCCCCACGGCCGGCCCATCATCAAGAAACTCACATTAGGAGATCTGGAGCGGAGCTTCGGCAGAAGGATGTGAGGGTGCGCGGCCGTTCCCGAAAGTTTGATTCAGTTTTTATCAACGGGTTCTGATTCAGGGTGATGATTCATTTTCTGCCGTTCTGCAATCAGATCTATGCCCAATCGTTTAGCGGCGGTGTAGAGGGCGGGGCGGGCGATGCCTAGGGTTTCTGCGGCCTCGGCGGCGCGGAAGCCGCATCGGCGCAGGGTCTCCAGCAGCAGGCGCCGCTGGAAGCCGTGGGTGGCTTCTTCCCAAGTGCGAGACTGATATTCGGGCTGCTGAAGTTCTGGGAAATGCTCGAGCTTCAATGGCCCCGGCCCGCAGCGCAGCAGGGCGCGCTCGATGGCGTGGCGCAACTCGCGCACATTGCCCGGCCATGGCAATTTGGCCAAGGATTGAGCCAGGCCCGTGGCGAGTTCGGGCGCATCCCGCTTGCTCGCCTTCGCGATCATCGAGACCAGCCGGGGCATCAGGTACGGGAATTCGTGGCTGCGTTCCCTGAGGCTTGGCAAGCGCAGCGTCGTGCCCTGCAAGCGATAGAGCAGATCGCGGCGGAAGGCGCCGGCGGCAGCCAGTTCATCCAATGGCCGGTGGGTCGCCGAAACGAACCGCACATCCACTTTCACGGCGCGGTCGCTGCCGACTTTCCGCACCTCGTGTTCCTGGATGACCCGGAGCAGCAGCGATTGCAGGCGCGGCGAAAGGTCCGCCACTTCATCGAGGAAAAGCGTTCCCCCGGATGCGCTTTCGATGGCGCCTTTGCGGTCCGAGACCGCGCCGGTGAAGGCGCCCTTCACGTGGCCGAACAGCTCCGATTCCATGAGGCTTTCGGAGAAGGCCGAGCAGTTCACGGGCACCAGGGGACCGAGCCGGCCGGATCTTCGATGCAGTTCCCGGGCGGTGAGCTCCTTGCCGCTTCCCGTGGGACCCAGGATGAGCACCGGCAGCTCCGAAGGCGCCACCCGCGCCAGCTCCCGAAGCAGCGTGGCCATGGGCTCGCTGCCATCCGAAAGCAGTTCACCACCCTCGGGCACTGGTTCCGCGGCGATGCCGGGATTGAGCTTCGCGAGCCAGGGGGCCAGGAGCTGGGGCTCCAGGGGCGCCTCCAGCGGTTCACCAGGTTTCAAAGCCAGCAGGACGGAACCGACGGCTGTGCCTTCCCAATGGAGCGGGAACCCCCACCAGATCCACCCCCGCAGCGCGCAAGGCGCCACATAGCCATCT
>JAJYMZ010000222.1 GCA_021786615.1 Acidobacteriota bacterium | reverse complement strand
GTCATCGCCAAGCCGGGCCTGGATGGCCACGACCGGGGCGCCAAGGTCATCGCCCGGGCCTTGCGGGACGCGGGCATGGAAGTGATCTACACCGGCCTGCGGCAAACCCCCGCGCAAATCGCGGCGGCTGTGGTGCAAGAGGATGCCGCGGTGCTGGGACTCTCCATCCTGAGCGGCGCCCACAACCAGCTCTTTCCCGAAATCATCCGTCTGTTGAAAGAACAGGGTGCAGAAGATGTGCTGGTGTTCGCCGGCGGCATCATCCCCGACGAGGACATCCCGGCCTTGAAGGCCCAAGGCGTCCGCGCCATCTTCCAGCCCGGCACCAACACCGATGATGTGGTGGAATTTATCAAGCGCGAAGTGGCGGCGCGAAGCTGAAGGGCGGAGCACGCGGATGAACAACGCGACGGTCTTGACCAATCTCAAAGGGCTCATGAGCCCTGTTCCAGGATCACCCTGGAAGGTGGATCGCATTGATGACGCGGCCATCGTCAGGATGGAAGGGCGCATCGCCTGGATGGGAAGGCGCGCGGACCTGCCCGCGGAATGGGCGGACTCGCCCGCCACGGATGGCCAGGGCGGCTGGGCCCTGCCGGGCTTCGTGGATCCCCACACCCACTTGCTCTTCGCCGGGGATCGCAGCGGCGAATTCAACCGCCGCCTGCATGGTGTTCCCTATGCCCAGATCGCCTCCGAAGGGGGCGGCATCCGCGAAACCGTGCGGGCCACACGGGCGGCTACGGTGCAGGAGCTGGTGGAGCTGGGAGAAGCGCGTCTTAAGGTCCTTCGAGCCCGCGGCGTCATCCATATCGAAGCCAAGACCGGCTACGGTCTGGAACTTGAAGCGGAATCGAGACTCCTGGAGGCCTATTCGGAATTGAAGCGGCGGGGCTGGAGCCTGGATGTTACGCTGCTCCCGGCCCACGACATCCCCCTGGAATACGCTGGCGATGCCGAGGGCTATTCCAGAATCGTGGCTGATGACTGGCTGCCGGAACTGGTGCGCAGGCATCCCGGTGCAGCCAGCTATTGCGATGTCTTCATCGAGACGGGGGTATTCACCGTTGCGCAAGGGCGCCGCATTCTCGATGCTGGCAAAAGGCTGGGACTCCAGCCCCGCATCCACGCGGATGAACTGAGCTGGACCGGCGGCGCGGAATTGGCGGCGGAACTGGGCGCCGCATCAGCGGATCACTTGATGTTCTGCTCAGAGCAAGGTATGAAGGCCATGGCGGCCGGGAACGTCACGCCCATCCTGCTGCCCGTCACCACGCTCTGCCTAGGCATGAAGGAATGGGCCCCATCGCGAAGGATGATCGAAACCGGCTGCCAGGTGGCCCTGGCTTCGGATTTCAATCCCGGCTCCAGTCCCTGCCTGGACCCCCTGCTGGTGCTGCGCCTGGGTTGCCTGCAGTTGCGCCTGACCTTCGAGGAGGCGCTTTGCGCCATGACCTTGCATGCGGCGCGAAGCCTCGGTCACAACGATCTCGGCCACCTGCAGCCGGGCGCTCGGACTCCCATCGCCCTTTGGCCCGTGGAGGATCCCCTGGAGCTGGTGTATTGGGTCGGAGAGGCCTATGTTCCTAGTGTGTCCTTCTAGGAGGTCCTCATGCGCCTGCTCAATGCCACCCTTTTGACCCTGCCTTTTCTGCTTGCCTGCGGTGGATCAAACTCCCCTGAGCAGACACCCGCCGTTCCGCAAGCCAAACCCATGTCGGCGGATGAAGCCCGCGCCGCCACCTGGGGCTTTCTCACCGTGGAGCACAGCGCCGCGGTGGCTTCCCGGATGCCCGGATTCATTCCAGCAGGGGAAGGCAGGCTCCTCAGCCTGCCGCCCCTGCCCCCTTGCGTGAGCGTGGTCTCCAGCCTCGGCCCGGGCATCACCACCGTGGCCTTGACCTTCAATGCCTGCGCCGGACCAGACGGTGGAACCTTGAATGGCAGCGTGACCATCACCTTCAACGCCCAGGCCACGGATTTCTCCGTGGCCTATCAAAATCTCGTCGCCAGGAAGGATACGCGGACCTGGACCTTCAACGGTTCCAAGAGCCTGAAGGTGGATGCCGCCGCCAAGCAGGCGACCCTCACGGCCAATCACCTGAGCGCGACCTTCACGGATTCCGCCCATCCTGAAACCAGCAAGGCCTATCTCTATGACGCCAGCCTTCATGCGGACTGGGCCACAGCGGGCACCTACAAGCTTTCGGGAACCTTCAGCCTCACGGACAATGGCACCCTCACCAGCGGCGCCATTTCCGATGCCGCGCCCCTCACCTGGACCGAAGGCTGCTGCTATCCCGTGAGCGGTTCCATCACCTTCACCCGAGGCGGCGCCTCAACCAACGCGTCCTTCGGCCTGCCATGCGGAACCTTGACCATCACGCCAGCTGGACAGGCCGCCCAGACCCAGCTGCTCGCGGCTTGTGGGCAATAGGACTGCCTGACCATCCCCAAACCCAAGCCGATCTTTTCAAGATCAAAAGCTCATCCACAGATTTCACAGATTCCACAGATTCTCGGACGTCCTTGGCCCGGAGGGAGCATCCAGCTCCCTTCTGCTCCGCATGGGCCAACCGGTTTTCAGGGCGGCGGCGGCCTCGCGCCTTTGGTGCGGAAGAGTCGCCGCCCTGAAAACCCGCACGACGAAGTCGCGCGGCCCCGGCCATGCCGGGGCGGCCCATGCTTGCTTGAAGGAGCGTTCTTCGCTTTTCCACTATTCGTGTTACTCAATCTGTGTAATCGGTGGAATCTGTGGATTCAAACCCTTTTGCGCACAATTGTGCCCAGCGATTCCAGGCTGAGGTTCGTGGATGATCAGGTAAGACTTTAGGACTTCTCGACCTCAGCTTGCCAGGGCCTCATGCGAACAT
>JAJYMZ010000236.1 GCA_021786615.1 Acidobacteriota bacterium | reverse complement strand
GCGAAGGTCGTGGAGTTCGGCGCCTTCGTCACGATCCTGCCGGGCCTCGACGGCCTGCTGCACGTTTCCGAAATGGCGCCCCACCGCGTGAAGAGCCCCGCCGATGAAGTGAGCGAGGGCCAGGAGATCATGGTCAAGGTCATCGGCATTGACGAGAAGAGCGGCAAGATCAAGCTCAGCCGCAAGGCGCTCATGGCCGCGGAAGCGCCCGTCGAGGGCTGATCGTTGGCCTCGGGCTACGGGCTACGGGCTTCAGGGTCGCATCAGCTTCAGCACAATCCAATGCGAAGCCATGCTTTTCCCGAAGCCCGAAGCCTGATGCCTGATACCAATTGAATCGTGGAATCGCATCAACCGAACTCAGGGCTCCAGCGTCACGCCACGGCCGCTGCGGACGCGCTCTTCGATCCGCGAGGTGCTGTGGCCGGGGATGAAGGGAAGGATCACGACGCGGCCTCCGCTGGCTTCCACCACCTCGCGCCCCACCACGGTATCCGGCGTGTAGTCGCCGCCCTTGACGAGGATGTCGGGCAGCAAGGCTTGGATGAGTTCAAGAGGCGTATCTTCGCCAAAGCGGACCACCGCGTCCACGCTGCGCAGACCCAGCAGCACCGCGGCCCGGGCGGCTTCATCCTGCAAGGGTCTGCCCGCGCCCTTGAGCCGCGCCACGGAGGCATCGCTGTTGAGCCCCACCACCAGGAAATCCCCAAGAGCGCGGGCGTCCTCCAGGTACTTGACGTGTCCCGGGTGCAGCAGGTCGAAGCATCCATTGGTGAAGCAGAGCCGCGCCGGGCGCTGTCTAAGGGCGGCCAGGAAGGCTTGAGCATCGGGAAAGAATTGGGGGGAAGTCTTCATCGCGGGTCCTGAGTTAAACTTGGAGTTCGCGGCGAAGGCCGCCTACAGGAAAGGATGCCATGCCTCTCTACGAGTACCGCTGTGAAGCTTGCGGCGCGAAAGAAGAAAAACTCCAGGGTTTTTCAGCGCCCACGGCCCATGATTGCCCCGAGTGCGGCCATGTGAAGGCCATGCATCGCCAGATCTCGCGGGCAGCCTTCGTGTTGTCGGGCAGTGGCTGGTACGCCAGCGGCTACAGCGAAAAAGGCAAGGCGCCTTCCGAAGCCCCCAAGGGGCCCGCAGGCGCTGCGGCGGCTCAGGGTGAGGGAAGCGCCCCAGCCGCTGGATCGGGCGACATGCCTGCCGCCGAGACCCCCGCAGAGTCGAAGGCTGCGTGCGCTTCGGGATGCGCGTGCCATTCTCCCAAAGTAGAGGCGAGCACCAAGCCTTCCTGATTGACTTCTCCTGTCAATGCGATAGGCTTGTAAGTTCCCGGCCCAACTGGGCTGGTTGTTTTTTTCTCTGTCCAATGTTGCCTGCCCGCTTCCAAGGGGCTCCGCAACCTCTCGGGCCTCGCTCCCTGGAATCATCCAGGCGAGCCAACTATGGAGGATGGTGTGCCAACCATCAATCAGCTGATCCGCCAAGGGCGGAAGACGTTCATCAACAAGACCAAGAGCCCCGCCCTCGACGCCTGCCCGCAGAAGCGCGGCGTCTGCACCCGCGTGTTCACCACCACGCCCAAGAAGCCGAACTCGGCCTTGCGCAAGGTGGCGCGCGTGCGCCTGACCAACGGCATCGAGTGCACCACCTACATTCCAGGCGTGGGCCACAACCTGCAGGAGCACTCCATCGTGCTGATCCGCGGCGGACGTGTGAAGGACCTGCCCGGTGTGCGCTATCACGTGGTCCGCGGAACCCTGGACGCCACGGGCGTCGCCGGCCGCAACCAGTCCCGCTCCAAGTACGGCGCGAAACGGCCCAAGGCCGGCGCTGCCGCCGCCGCGAAGAAATAGTGAGGTAGATGAAACATGGCTCGTCGTTCCGCTCCCCCCAAACGTGAGATCCTCCCGGATCCCATCTACAATTCCCTCATCGTCTCCAAGTTCGTGAACATCCTCATGGAGCGCGGCAAGAAGGCCACCGCCGAGCGCATCGTCTACGGCGCCCTTGAGATCGTCGCCAAGAAGAGCGGCGAAGAGGCCCTCGAGGCCTTCACCAAGGCCCTCACGAACATCAAGCCCGCGGTGGAAGTGAAATCCCGCCGCGTGGGCGGCGCCACCTACCAGGTGCCCGTGGAAGTGCCCCAGAACCGCCGCACGTCGCTGGCCATGCGCTGGCTGAAGACCTACTCGGCCTCCCGCGGCGAGCGCACCATGCGCGACAAGCTGGCTGGCGAGATCCTCGATGCCATGAATTTCCGCGGCGCCGCCATCAAGAAGAAGGACGACGTCCACAAGATGGCCGAAGCCAACAAGGCCTTCGCGCATTTCCGCTGGTAGACGGCTTAATTGCACATCGGGGCCGCTGCAATGGCGGCCCCCATGTTTTGAATTGCTGACCTGAATTTCCGTGTGCCATGAGCACCGGACCTGTTCCTGATCATTGAACTCAAATTCTCCCAAGGAGACTCCCGTGGCTCGCCATACGCCCCTAGAGCGCTACCGCAACATCGGCATCATGGCTCACATTGATGCCGGCAAAACGACCACGACGGAGCGCATTCTTTTCTATACCGGCAAGATCCACAAGATCGGCGAAGTCCACGACGGCGCGGCCACCACCGACTGGATGGAGCAGGAGCAGGAACGCGGCATCACCATCACCTCCGCGGCCATCACCGCCACCTGGATCCCCTTGACCGGCAAAGACACCGGTGTCGAGCACCGCATCAACATCATTGACACGCCTGGACACGTGGATTTCACCGCGGAAGTGGAGCGCAGCCTGCGCGTGCTGGACGGCGCTTGCGCGGTGTTCTGCGCCGTGGGCGGCGTGGAGCCCCAGTCCGAGACGGTCTGGCGCCAGGCCGACAAGTACCACG
>JAJYMZ010000166.1 GCA_021786615.1 Acidobacteriota bacterium | reverse complement strand
AAGATCGAAATTGATGCCATTCGGTCATGGCTTCACGGTGTTTCGCCATGGTGGCCTGGCGCTTGAATAAAAAGTTGGCTCTTACTTTCCCCTTCCCATCACCACACCCCCTTCGCCATCCCCTGGTGGCGGGCCAACTCCTTCTCGCTCGGTTCGGCGCTCGCGAAGGTACCGGGCTGGATATCGCCGCTGGGCACATAGGTGCTCATCACCACGCCGGTGGTGGAGACCTGAGAGCGGACGAGCCGAAGCGCGGAGGGCCTGGCCGCCTCGCTGAAGAGGCGCTTGCCCCGCCCCAGCACCGCTGGAAACGTCCACACGTTGTACTCGTCAATCAGGGAGGCGGCCTGGAGCGTTTGAATCAAATGGCCGCTGCCGATGATCTGCAGATCGAGGCCCGGTTGGGCCTTGAGCGCGCTGATCGCCGAGACCACATCGCCCTGGAGCAGGGCCGAGTTGTTCCAGTGGAGCGCCGTCAACGTGCGCGAAGCGACATGCTTTTTGGCTGCATTGAGCGTCTTCGCGATCGGATCGTCCTCCGGCTGATAAGGCCAGTACCCTTCGAATATCTGATAGGTCCTGCGCCCGAGCACCAGCTCGCGGTCCTTGCCATCGAAACCGGCGGCCCCGAAGTCCATGTCCTCGGCCCCGAAGGCGAACATCCAGCCGCCAAGCGTAAAACCGCCCGTGGGGTCTTCTTCCGGTCCGCCGGGGGCTTGCATGATGCCGTCCAGCGACACAAACGCCGATGCGATGAGTTTTCTCGTGGAAGGGGATCCCATGTCCGTTTCTCCTGTGGGTTGGTGCCACTATTAAAGCGACGAATGGCGGCCGATCAAATCGACCCGGCCAACAACCTTTTTTGGGAGCCCGAAGCTGGTGGGCCGCAGCACGCTGGCCGCGCGCCTAAATGAATGGCTGAACGGAGGTCATCCATTGCTTCGCAACATTTTGAGAATGTGCTTGGCGAGGGATTCCTTTATCTCGCGGTGCCGTGGAATGGGTTGTGCGACTTTTGTCTCTGGATTCTGGTACCAGTCATGACGGGCACCATGGCGAATCAGGACACCATTCAACGCCTCGATCATGCGGATCAGGTCGGCCCGTTTCACGCGACATCCAGCTCGCTCACATGCCGGACCTGGGGGATCGCATTGCTGTTGAGATCTCGATAGAGATCCCTGAGATTTTCCTTCAGCTCTTCCAGGGTCTCGCCCTGGGTCTTGTAATCGGGAAATTCTTCCAGCCAACCCACCAGCATGTCTTCTTCCTGGAAGTAGGTGAATTTCTTGGTGTCCATTTTTTCTCCTTCCATTTGAAAGTATAGGTCCCACTGCCATGCCTCATTCATGGTTTTGCCCCTGATATGTATCCGGGGGGAAACCACGCATGCGTGGTTTCCTGCTCGCTTCGCTCACTACGTCCCCCCCGGACCCCCCACCTCTTGGTCGGGGGAACCCGCCCATGAGGTCTAAGTCGTGGGGACCCCCCCTACGTCACCGGAATGAGATGGATCGCCGTGGCCTTGATCATGGCGAGGACGTTGTCGCTTTCTTTCAAGGCCAGATCTTCGCAAGCCCAGGTGGTGACGAGGGCTTCCAGGGGGAAGCCGCAGTCCAGGTGCAGGCGCACCAGCGGGCCGATTCGCTCCATGCCGGTGATGGTGGCGCGGAGGCGGTTGCGGGGGGAGGCATCCGCATGGGCATGGGCATCATCGTCCTTTTCCACGGCGACGCCTTCACCGCGAATGCAGGCGTGGACCCATTCTCCGAGGGGCTCGTCGCAGGGTGCCAACAACTCCGCGGTGCCTGCCAGCAGGCGCACCAGGCCGCCCTCGCGGCCCAGCACCCGTGCCTTCACCACGGTGCCGATGCCGAGGGCCTCGGCCAGGGCCGGCGTGCGGGGCCGCGTGAAGACCTCCGCGGGCGGGCCGTCCTGCTGGATCTCGCCATCCTGCATCATCAGCATCCGATCCCCCAGGAGGATGGCTTCGTCGCGATCATGGGTCACCAGCAGCACGGGAATGGCCAGTTCGCGGAACACGCGGCGCAGGTCGTTCCGCAGCGCATCCCGGGCGGGCCGGTCCAGGGCCGTGAGGGGCTCGTCCATGAGCACCAGCCGGGGCCTCCGGATGAGCGCGCGGCCCAGGGCCACGCGCTGGCGCTGCCCCCCGGAAAGCTCGCCGGGACGGCGATGCTCCAGGCCCGCCAGGCCCAGCAGCTCCGACATTTCCTGCACGCGGCGCTGGCGCTCCGCGCGCGGAATCCCAGTGAGTGGATAGGCCAGGTTGCCCGCCGCGCTCAGGTTGGGAAAGAGCGCGCCATCCTGGAACACGAAACCCAAGGCGCGTTTCCGGGGCGGCAGGTGGAGCCCTGAAGCCTTGTCGCACCAGGCTTCTCCGTTCATGCGGATGAATCCCTCGTCGGGTTCATCGAGCCCCGCGAGGCAGCGCAGCACCGTGGTCTTGCCGGAACCCGAAGGCCCGAAGAGCACCGTGACGCCCGGCGTTTCCGTGGACAGCGCGAAGGCGGCCTTGATCACAGGACCATTGGCAAAGCGGCGCGTGAAGTCGCATTGCAGCAAGCCGCTCATGGAAATAGCCTTACTTTCCGCAGGCTGTAGGTGAGCACCAGTACGATGAAAGAAATGCCCAGCAGCAGACCCGAGGTGCGCATGGCCGCTGAGTAATCCAGGGATTGCACCTGGTCGTAGATGGCTATGGAAACCGTGCGCGTGGCGCCCGGGATATTACCGCCCACCATCAGCACCACGCCGAATTCCCCCAGCGTGTGGGCGAAGCTCAGCACGAGGCCCGTCAGCACGCCGGCCCAGGACAGCGGCAGGATCAATCGGAAAAAAGTCTTCCATCGCCCCGCGCCGGAGCAGGCGGAGGCTTCGAGGATGCGCGGGTCCACGGACGCGAAGGCCGCGCTGAAAGGCTGCACCGCGAAGGGCAGGCTGTAGAGCACCGAGGCCACCAGCAGCCCCGAAAACGTGAAAGGCAGGCGATGGCCGAAGATGCGCTCGCACAGCGCTCCGAGGGGACTCGATGGTCCCAGCGCCAGGAGCACGTAGAAGCCCAGCACGGTGGGCGGCAGCACCAGCGGCAGGGCTACGAGGGCTTCGATGATGGGCTTCCAACGGCGCTTTGAAAACGCCAGCCAATAGGCCACGGGCATGCCCAGCGCCACCAGCACCAGCATGGTGGCCAGGGCGAGCTTCAGGCTGAGGGCCAGCGCCTGCCAATCCATCAATGAACCCCTGTGCTGAACCCGTACTGCTTCATGATCCGGCTACCTTCCGGGCCCTGTAAAAATGCCACGAAAGCCCGCGCCAGCACCGGATCCTGGGCCCATGAAAGGATCACGCCGCCCTGCTGGAGGCTGGGATGGTCCTCGGCGGGAATGATCCACCAGCGGCCCCGGTCTTTCAGGGGGCCCGCCACCACCAGGGACAGCGCGAGAAAGCCGATGTCCGCGGCGCCGCTCTGGACGAATTGCGCGGTCTGCGAAATGTTTTCCCCCAGCACCAGCTCGGGGCCCATGGCTTCCAGCAGCCCCGCCTTTTTCAACGTTGCTTCCGCCGCGCGGCCATAGGGCGCGTGCCGGGGATTGGCCAGGGCGATCTTCTTCACGGATGGATGTCGCAGAGCCGCGAGGCCGAGCTTTTCCACGGGGATGGGCGAAGCCTTGGGCACCCACAACACGAGGCGGCCGATGCCATACCGAAAGAGCGAATCCTTCACGCCGAGGCCCCGCCGCACGAGATCCTGGGGGTATTCCACATCCGCCGATAGAAAGAGATCGAAGGGCGCCTTGTTCATCAACTGGGCGTGGAAATTCCCGGAGGAGCCATAGGTGATCTGGATCTTCCCTGGATGTTCCCGCTGAAACGCCGCGCTGACTTCCTCCAGCGCCCAGCGCAGATCCGCAGCCGCAGCGACGCGGACAACCTGGGCTGAAAGTTGTAAGCAAGAAGAGGCGCAAAGGGCACAGAGCCCAAGCAGCAGGGAACGGAGGCAAGCGCGCATGATCCTAGAATTCTGCGCGATCCTGCGGGCGGTGGCTAATGCGTTGTGCCGATCAGCTTCCTGCATGACGTAGTGGCCGGGCTTGGCCCGGTCACTACGTGGGGGGGCACGAGGGGAGGGTTCCCACCTCCACGAGCTTGCGAGCGGGAAGCTGCGCGAGCAGCTGTCCGGTGGGACGCAGAGGGCGCGAAGCGACCGGGCGGTCCCCCCTCGTTCATATCAGACGGAAACTTTCCGCGGCCGCTTCAGTGAAAGGCCCGGAACCATGGGAAGCCAGCACCTTGCCGTCGGCCATGAGCACGACCTTGGCGAAAGGGTCCGCCTGCCAGCCCAAGGCCGCCAACAGCTCCCGCCCCCCTTTGTGGACCAGCACGATGGATTCCCAGGCCCCGGGTGGCACATGGCTTTTCATGGCTTGGACGGTATCCGACATGGCTATGGCCGGGACAACAATCGGCGTGATGGGCACGCTGAGGAAATCCAGGCCTTGCATCGTAAAGAATTTCTTCCAGGCCGCCACATCATGGCGCGCCTCGTGATCGAACCCAAAGATCAACGCGATGGGCGTCAGCGGCAGATCTTCAGGGATGCGGAACGCGCGGCCCGAAAGCGTGGTGCCGAGCAGGGGAGGAATCGTATTCATGGCTACATGTTCCGTCTATACTGCCCACCCACTTCGTAGAGCGCGCCGCTGATCTGGCCCAGGCTGCAGACTTTCACGGTCTCCAGCAGCTCCTCGAAAAGGTTTCCGTTCTCGGTGGCGACCTGTTTCAGGCGCGACAGGGCTTGGTGAGCCTTGGCCTTGTTGCGTTCTTGGAAGGCATGGAGGTTGCGGATCTGCTGCTGCTTTTCCTCGTCGGTGGAGCGGATCAGTTCGGTGGAGCCCATGTCCGCGGCTTGGGGATTCAGGAATGTGTTGACGCCGATGATGGGCAGCTCGCCGCTATGCTTCAGCTGCTCGTAATGCATGGATTCTTCCTGGATCTTGCCGCGCTGGTACATGGTCTCCATGGCGCCCAGCACGCCGCCGCGGTCGCTGATGCGGCGGAATTCCGCCAGCACGGCTTCCTCCACCAGGTCCGTGAGCTGGTCAATGATGAACGCGCCCTGGAGCGGGTTCTCGTTGTTCGTGAGCCCCAGCTCGCGGTTGATGATGAGCTGGATGGCCATGGCGCGGCGCACGGATGCTTCCGTGGGCGTGGTGATGGCCTCGTCATAGGCGTTGGTGTGCAGCGAATTGCAGTTGTCCAGGATGGCGTAGAGCGCCTGCAGCGTGGTGCGGATGTCGTTGAAATCAATCTCCTGGGCGTGGAGGGAACGGCCCGAGGTCTGGATGTGGTACTTCAGCTTCTGGCTGCGCTCGTTGGCGTGGTATTTCTCCCGCAGGGTGGTGGCCCAGATGCGCCGCGCCACGCGGCCGATGACGCTGTATTCGGCGTCCAGGCCGTTGCTGAAGAAGAAGGAAAGATTCGGCGCGAAATCATCAATGGCCATGCCCCGGGAGAGGTAGTACTCCACGAAGGTGAAGCCGTTGGCAAGGGTGAAAGCGAGCTGCGAGATGGGATTCGCGCCGGCCTCGGCGATGTGGTAGCCGCTGATGGACACGCTGTAGAAATTGCGGACCTTTTCGGAAATGAAGCACTGCTGGATGTCGCCCATGACTTGCAGCGCGAACTCGGCGCTGAAGATGCAGGTGTTCTGCGCCTGGTCTTCTTTCAGGATGTCCGCCTGCACGGTGCCGCGGACGGTCTGCATGGCTTCGGCGCGCAGCGTGGCGTACACGTCCGCCGGCAATACCTCGTCGGCCGTGACCCCCAGCAGCGCCAGGCCCAGCCCCGTGTTGCCTTCGGGGAGGCCGCCCGCATAGGCGGGGCGGGCAAGGCCCTTTGCTCGGTAGATCGCGTCAATTTTTTTCTGCGCGCTTTCCATCTGGCCGTGTTCCAGCAACCACTTTTCGGCCCGCTGGTCTATGGCCGTGTTCATGAAGAAGGCGAGAAGAATGGGCGCGGGGCCATTGATGGTCATGCTCACGCTGGTGGTGGGTTTCAGCAGATCGAACCCGCTGTACAGCTTTTTCGCATCGTCCAGGGTGCAGATGGAGACGCCGCTGTTACCGACCTTTCCGTAGATGTCGGGGCGCTGTTCAGGGTCCTCGCCGTAGAGCGTGACACTGTCGAAGGCCGTGCTGAGACGCGCCGCGGGCTGGCCCTTGCTGACGTAGTGGAAGCGCTTGTTGGTGCGTTCCGGCGTGCCCTCCCCCGCGAACATGCGCGTGGGATCCTCGCCGGTGCGCTTGTACTCGAAGACGCCGGCGGTGAAGGGAAAGCGCCCCGGAATGTTCTCCAGCAGCTGCCAGCTCAGCAGGTCGCCCCAGCTCCTTGAGCTGGGCAGCGCGATCTTGGGCACCTTCGTGCCACTCAGGGATTTGGTGAAATTCCCGATGCAGATTTCCCGGCCGCGCACCACGTAGGTGTTCTCGTCATCGGTGAAGCTGTGGCGGGTGCGTTCCCAGTCGGCCAGCAGCTTCCGGCAGCCGTTGTTGAGCTCGCCCAAGTGCTCCTGGTAGCGCTGGCGCAGCAACAGGATGGCGTCGCCGTTCGGGCCATCCACGTCTTCGGTGAGCTGCACCGCGTCGTAGAACTCCGCCATGGCGGGGACGTGGACCCCCAGCGTGAGCAGTGTGGAATAAAGCCCGTAGGCGGTTTCCGCACAGTCCGCCTGCTTGGCGGCCCAGCGCTTGTAGCCCTGAACCGTGTCCGCGATCTCCGCCAGGTAGCGCGCCCGCTCGCCGGGAATGATGGCGTGTTTCGTGGAGGTTTCGGCGGAAGCCTGCAACTTGGGAGTCCAGGCCACACCGGTCTTGGTGGCGATGGCCTTGATGATGTTGACGTAGGCCCAGTTCGTGCCCGGGTCATTGAACTGGCTGGCGATGGTGCCGTAGACCGGCAGGGTTTCCACATCGGCCTCGAACAGTTTCCGCGCCCGCTGGAACTGCTTGCGCACATCCCGCAGGGCATCCTCGGCGCCGCGCTTGTCGGCCTTGTTGAGCACCACCACGTCGGCGAAATCAATCATGTCTATCTTTTCAAGCTGCGTGGCCGCGCCGTATTCAGGCGTCATGACGTACAGGGAGACATCCACCATGTCCGTGATTTCGGAATCGCTCTGGCCGATGCCCGCCGTCTCCACGATGACCAGATCAAACCCCGCGGCCTTGGCCTCGAAGATGGCCGCCGCCAGCGCGTGGGAAGTGGCCTTGTGGGCGCTGCGGGTGGCGAGGCTGCGCATGAAGACCCGCGCCCGGAAGTCCGGGTGGAAGATGGCGTTCATGCGGATGCGGTCCCCCAGCAGCGCGCCGCCGGTCTTGCGCTTGGTGGGGTCCACGCTCAGGATGGCGACCTTTTTATCGGGAAAATCCACCAGGAACCGGCGCACCAGTTCATCCACGAGGGATGACTTGCCCGCGCCGCCGGTGCCCGTGATGCCGAGCACGGGAGTCCTGGGCCCTGGGCCCTGGGGCTTGAGGGGTGCCGGAACTTCGGCCAGTTCGATGTCGGTGATCCTGCGGGCCAGGGGAATGGCGGCTTTGTGCTTGCGCGGATCGAAATCCGAGCGCTGGAGCATGTCGTTGATCATTCCTTGAAGCCCCATGACGCGGCCGTCCTCGGGGCTGTAGATGCGGGCGACGCCATAGGCCTCCAGTTCCGCGATTTCCGCGGGCACGATGACGCCGCCGCCGCCGCCGAAGACCTGGACATGGGCCGCGCCCGCCTCCCGCAACAGGTCCACCATGTACTTGAAATACTCCACGTGGCCGCCCTGGTAGCTGCTGATGGCGATGCCCTGGGCGTCCTCCTGCAGGGCGGTGTCCACCACGTCCTTCACGCTGCGGTTGTGGCCCAGGTGGATGACTTCCGCGCCGGAGGCCTGCAGGATGCGGCGCATGATGTTGATGCTGGCGTCGTGCCCGTCGAAGAGGCTGGCGGCGGTGACGAACCGGATCTTATGGAGGGGCCGGTAGACGCCTTCAGCATCCAGTTTACCTGGGACTACGGGGGCATCGGGGGTGGCGGTGGGCATGGAACACCTCAAGTCCCTAGTGTAACTGCCAGTGGGTTGGGAGCTTCCAGCCCGATCAGGGCATCATGCTGTAGAGGTGAAGCCTTCATGCGATCGCATCCTGTGAAACCAATAAGAAAAATGCTTTGTTCCCTGTGGGTCCTCGCCGCCGCTCCAGCGCTTTGGCCGGCCCAGGCCCCCGAAGGCAAGATCACCACCCGGGAGGCACAGGCCATCCAGCGGGCCCGGAAGGGCGCCAAATCCAGGCCCGTGGCGCCCAGGGCGCCCTTGCTTCCCGCGGAGCAGAACGCGGCGAAGCTCTTCAGGAACGCCAAGCGATCCGTGGTCTACATCACGAGCATCGTCCTGGCGGCCAACCCGAAAATGGAGGAGGAGCCGGCCGGCACCGGCACCGGCTTCGTGTGGGACGACCAGGGCCACGTGGTGACCAACCAGCACGTCATCAACACCGACGCGGTGAAGGGCCAGGGGCCCACGGACGAAGCGGACATCCTCAATGTGACCCTCGCCAACGGCAGGACGTACAAGGCCCAGGTCATCGGCCGCAGCCTCAGCTACGACATCGCCGTGCTGCAGGTTTTCGCGCCACTCGACAGCCTGAAGCCCCTGCCCCTGGGCAAGTCCACGGAGCTGCTGGTGGGGCAGACCACCTATGCCATCGGCAATCCCTACGGCCTGGACCACACCCTGACCAGCGGCGTCGTCTCGGCCCTGAACCGCGAGATTTCTTCGAGCCTCGGCAACGCCATCCGCGGCGTCATCCAGACCGACGCGGCCATCAATCCAGGGAATTCCGGCGGGCCGCTGCTGGATAGCGCGGGCCGCCTGATCGGCATGAACACATCGGTCATCGGCCCTGGGAACCGCGCCGGCATTGGCTTCGCGATTCCCGTGGATACCCTGAACCGCGTGGTGCCCCTGCTCATCGCCCGGGGCCAATTGGAACCCGTTTATCTGGGGTTCACCGCGCTCATCCCGGCCTACGCCCGCGCTTTAGGCGTCACCCAGGGCGTCATGGTGAGCGACGTGGAGGCCGGCAGTCCCGCGGCCCACGCGGGCCTGCGCCCCCTTCGGCTGGACCGGACGGGACGCGTGGTCGCCGCGGGAGACATCCTGTTGACCTACCAGGGCACGCCCATCCAGAACGGGGTGCAGCTTTTCGATCTGCTGGAAGTGGAGCCGCCCAAGGGTGCTGTGGTGTTCGATGTGCTGCGCGATGGCAAGGTGGGCAGGATCACCATGCATGTGGATGCGCCGAAAGACCCGAAGCAGGAAAAGCCTTGAGGTTGCCCTGAACGTCATCCGGTCTGGCGCAGGATCGCGGTTCAGTGAGCCTCGGGCTCTTTCCCCTTGTTGAGATCGCGATCCCAGGGCTTCGGCGTTTCAACGGCGCCCTTGGGCGGGAGCCAGGAAAGCGGGATCTGCAGGGGCGCCTCCACTCCGCTGCAGGTGAGGAAGAGCATGCCCCTGCACTCGAGATCGGCGAAGCACTGGAGCTTGAGTTCATGGGATGGCGCGGCTTCGAGAGGCAGGGGACCATGGGTGAAAAGGTCATTGCCCTGCTTGTCCTTGGGCCCCTCGATGCGGGCTTCGAGAATGCGGAAAGGCTTGCCATCCCGGGACTTCACTTCCAGCTTGAAGCCGCGGATCTGCGGCTCGTCCCACACCACGCGGCTGGGGATCGCCAGGATGGGCAGCTTCAGTTTCCACGCGAGGGTGAGATCGAAGGTGGGCTGCTTTGGCGCATTGGTGGAGACCTTCAGCAGTTCAAGACCCGCCTGCATTCCGGGTTTCAGCCTCGAGGGGCGCAAGGTCAATTGGAGCCTCGCTTTGGCGCCCTCGGGGAGGACTTCGGATTCCAGGTAGTCCGGCAGCTTGCTCTCCAGGCGGATTTCCGCCGGCCCGCCGCCTTCCCGAGTGAAAGTGTAGGCCACCAGCGGGCTTTCGTTGGGAGCCACCTCGCCAAAGCTCTTGCTGGCCGCGTCCACCGCCATTTCAGGGCGCACCATCATGTCCCAGCGCAGGATGTAGCGGGGCTGGGCCGGATCATCAGGCTCCAGGCGCACGGCCCGGCGCTGATAGGCCAGAAAGTCCGAAGCATCCGAATTCACTTCGATTTTCCGGGACTCGCCCGGTTGCCAAGGCTTCTGGAAGGGCTCCTCGGGCACCCTCACGCCCGGCGCCGTATCCAGCACGCGAAACGAGATGGGCTTGTCGCTGGTGTTCTTCAACTCCCAGGTGAGGGTGCGCACTTCCTTGGGGCCCACACTGCCCAAGTGCTGGATGAGGTCCGGCGTCACGGCGAAGCGGAATGTGCGAGGAGGCTTCGCCGGAGGGGCGGTTTCGGCCTTTTGCGGCGGGGTGGCCTTCACCGGCAGTTGGGCCGGGGAAGCGAGTGAGATCAGGAGAAAAGGAAGGAGCATGGGATTAGTGTGCCTCAGTGTGTCTGGCGGTTTCCAACTGGATCTTCCAGGGCATCAGGCGTTCCGATGGGGCCCAAGCTTAGGCCGCTGGTGGGATGCCACTAGAAAAAGGGCCCGGCGAACCGGGCCCTCGGGAGATTCCAGTGGTTCTACCGGTTGATCGCCTTGAAGGCATTGACCACCGCGGTGTATTCGAGGGAGCCGGAAGCGTAGCCCAGTGATGTGGCGGCGCTCAGGCACGCGGTTTTGGCGCCTGCGTACGTCGTGCTGGAGGTCATATAGTCGCGCAGCGCGCGGTACACGATCTTGGCGGCCTTGTCATTGCCGATGCCGGTCATGCCGCCGGGAAGGTAGGAGCTGTAGAAGTTGCTGGTTTTGGAACTGCTGGCGCCCTGGCTGAGGAAGTAGAAGCAGCGGTTCATGGGGCCCGAGCTGTAGTGCACGTCCAGGCGCTTCAGGGTCGTGGACCAGGCGTCGGGGCTCTTGCCGTCCAGGCTGGGCTTGTACATGTAGCGCAGCGGATGGTTGAAGGCGGGAGTTGCCAGCTGCTCGCCAATGGTCCAGTTGCCGCCGGTGGCGGGGATGGTGGCGCCGGTGGAGCCGCGGTAGAACTCGGCCATGGTGCCGAAGATGTCGGACATGGATTCGTTCAGGCCGCCGGACTCGCCGCGGTAGGTGAGGTTGGCCTCACGGGAGGTCACGCCGTGGGTCATTTCGTGGCCGGCCACGTCCATGGAGGTGAGGGTCAGGAAGCTGTTGCCGTCGCCGTAGGTCATGCAGAAGCAGGTGTCGGACCAGAAGGCATTGTCGTAGCTGTTGGAATAGTGCACGCGGCTGTAGGTGGCGCCGCCAGCATTGTCAATACCATTGCGGAGGAAGACGTTCTTGTACATGTCCCAGGTGGTCTGGACGCCGAAGTGGGCGTCCACCCCAGCGGTCTGGCCGTTGGCGGCGGTGGTGGAGGAACCCTCCACGTAATTGGCGCCATCGCCCCAAGTGTTGTCGGCATCCGTGTAGAGGGTGCCGGTGCCTGAGGTGGCGTGGTTCAGATTGTAAGTGCGCACGCCGGAACCACGGGTCGTGTCGTACAGCTCGTAGCCTGAACCCGTGTTGTTGGTGTTGAGGGAGACGGTGCCGCTGTATTGGGAATTGCCCGAGCCGATGGCAGCCGCAGTGTGGAGGCTGTCCCAGCTCTCCAGGATCTCGCCGCTGTGGGCATCCACGAAAAAGTCCGTGTGCCGGGTTTCCTGGGTGCCGTTCTCCAGTTCCGTATGGACGTGGTAGACCAGCGCCATGCGGGAAATCGTGCGGGTGCTCTCTTCCCCCAAACGGTTGATGCGGATGGGAACCTCGCGCTCAATGTTGGCGAAGACCAGCTCCGCGGTGGGCGTGGATGCGTAGGCGCCCTTGGGCGCGAGGGCCTGATGAGCCGCAGCCAGGGCCTCGGTGGCCTCAACAGTGGGCGTGGGATTGAGCCTGAGGCCGCGCACCAAGGCGTCCGTCACGTCGCGGACCGCGCCTTCGCGCATGTGGAGGATGGCCTCGCCGCCGAACACCTTCACGCCCTGGTAGGACTGGTCCATGCGGATGTGCGCTTCTCCACTCTCATCCTGGTGGACACTGCGGGCGGTGAAATCGTTGGAGGCGTCCAGTCCGAGCTCGAAGACGCGGGCCTGGAGGTACTGTTTCGCGTGGGAGGCGACTGGGTTGAACTGGCGGGCCGATTCCTGGGCGCAGAGCGCGGAAACCATTCCCGCGGAGGCGATGAGGCGAAGGGCAAGAGGAGTTCGCATGAGTACCTCGAAAGGGGACGGGTGTCCCTGGATAAAAAAAACCCAGAGGCGAAAGCCTTCTGGGGAAAACATTCAAGTTGAAAGATCAGGGGAGTGGATAAAGCTTACTTGGCGGGCACCCTTTCCGATTGTTAAGAAGTGTTAATTTTTATAAAAATGAATTTTGTTTGTATGAACGGTTTGCCCTCCCATATGGGCATGGCAGGGACTCAGAAAATAAAGATGAATCCATGCTAGAACGTGAAGCCCGCGCCGAAAGTCCACATCCGATCGAACTCCTGGCCAGAACCTTGAGCCTTCAAGTAGGAGGCAAAATCAGCCACGGAGCCGAGGCTCGCGGGATGGTCCTGGGTGATGGGCTGCTGGTAGCTGGCGGCCAGGTAGGGATGGACGGCTGGAAAGGGCAGGCGCCAGCGAGCCCCCACGCGAATCCAGGTGCGGGCGAGGTTCTTGTCGCTGGAGAACCCCGAGCTGGAAAACTTGTAGTTCTGAAAGCGCTCGATGACGCCCAATTCACCCGCCAGCCCGGTGAACGGAACCCAGGCCTGGACATTCAGGCCCACCCCTAGACCGGACTGCTTCAAGGTCGAGGGTTGCATGACTGAGCCCTGGGTCACGGTGCCATCCGCGCGCCACTGGGAGATCTCAAGGCCAGCCTCCAGCCGCAGCACCGGGCCGAAGGCCCACAAGCGCCGGCTCAAGGTGGCGATGCCGCCCCGGCCCGTGTCCAGGTTCCCGGATACCAGTTGGGACGTACCCAGGAGCTTGGTCTGGGGCAGGCTCTGGCCTTTGGGGAACGGGACTTCAACACGGGCGTCCCACTGCGCCGCCAGGGGCAGCGAGGCCCACAGAACCAGAGCCCAGCAAGCCAGTCTCATTGCAGACGCGGTGGCCGGGCTTTGCCCGGACACCGCGTGGGGGAGCACGAGGGGGGACGGAGAGCGAGTGAAGCGAGCGCGCGGTCCCCCCTCGTTCATGTCAGGACTTCCACTGGATGGCGCAGCCCTGGGTGGGCACCTGATCAGGGTCCGCGGGCTTGCCGCCTTCCACGGCCCTCATGGCCTCGTACAGATCGTGCCGGGTGACTTCCTTCGTGTTGAACGCGTTGTCGTCCAGGCGGCCGTGATAGACCAGCTTCCCCTGATTGAACAGAAAGAAATCCGGGGTTTGGCGGGCTCCGAAGGCCCGTGCCACCTCCTGGCTTTCGTCCTTCAGATACAGATAGCGGAAGACGTACTTTTTCTCCTGGATCCTGAGCTTCATGCCCTCCAGGTTCTCATCCTGGTTCCCGGGAAGGCTGCTGTCCATGCTGTTGATACCCACCACGGCCACGCTGCCCGCGAAGGTGCGGGTGAGGGCATTGATGCGGTCCTCTGCGGCCAACACTTCTGGGCACTTGGTGCTCAGGAACACCACGAGGAGTGGACCATGCAGGAGCTTGGAATCCATCATCTGGCCTTCGGTGTTGGGAAGGTTGAAGCCTGGCATGGGGTCCCCGATCTTGAGACCTTCCGAGGCGGTGGTGGGGGCTTGGGCCATCAGGGTCGCGGTCAGGGCCGGAACAAGAAGGTGGCGCATCATTCACAGTCTCCATTTAATAGAGCACCCCATGGATGGGTGCTGGGTTTCCGAAGGGCTTCGCCTCGAAAGCAGTGCCTGGATCGCTTCAAAAAGTTCCCGGCGAGCCACGGCCGCGGGATCCTTCCAGTTGTCGTCCAGGCGGCCGCGGTAGCGCAGGTTCCGGGCTTCATCATAGAGGAAGAAATCCGGCGTGCAAACCGCGCCGAAGGCCCTGGCCGCACCTTGGGATTCATCCCACAGATAGGGGAAGACGTAACCCTGGTCCCGGGCTCGCGAACGCATGGCATCAAACCCATCCTCCGGATAGGCCCCGGCGTCATTCGCATTGATGCCCACCACGTCACAGCGTTCCTTGAATTCCCTGGCCAACGCATTGATGCGGCCATCCACAGCCTGCACGTAGGGGCAGTGATTGCACATGACCACCACCAGCAGGACGGGCGCGTGAAAACCATCCCGATGCCAGACCTTGCCATCCACGCCGGGCAGCCCGAAGTCCGGGCAGGGACTCCCAAGGGCCACCATGGTGGATTCAAGCAGCGACATGGAACCTCCAGGAAACAATTGTCGATGGTTGATTGACGATTGTCGATGGGGGCCATGGCCTCGCCTGGGTTCCAATCGTCAATCGAAAATCGTCAATCGAAAATGCCAAGGGTGGCATGCCGCATGTGAGAAGCTAACCTGGAAATTGGGAGATTGGCCATGAGCCTTCCTGAACTGAAACACGCCGGATACACCCTAGACGATTGGAAGCAGTGGGATGGCCGCTGGGAATTGATCAATGGCGATGCCTACGACATGACGCCCTCGCCTTCCACCAACCATCAGGAGATTTCCTCGAATCTTCATGCGGCGATTTGGAATGCTTTGGGTGAAGCCAAGAAGAAGGCTGGTGGAGGCGATTGCAAGGTCTTCGCTGCCCCCACGGATGTCTACCTGGATTCGGGCGTGGTGCAGCCTGATCTCCTGGTGGTTTGTGACTCCGCGAAGATCACCCCGCGTGGCATCGAAGGCCCGCCTGACCTGGTGGTGGAAATATTGAGTCCCAGCACCGCGGGCAAGGACTGGTCGCACAAGCGCTGGGCCTATGCGGCGGCGGGCGTGCCGGAGTACCTCATCGTAGATCCGGACGAGCGGTTCGGCGTGCTCCTCAAGCTCGAAGGGGGGCGCTACGAAGAGACTTCCCGTGTGGATTGGGGAGGCGTCGTGGCCATCCTGGGAGAAAGACTGAGCGTGACTTTGGGGTGAGGCCGCTTGGTGTTTTCCGGATGACCGCTTAGGCTCTAAAGAATCCTGAATCCGGAATCCTGATGGCTGCACTCAATCGTCTTCACTGGTCCACCCTGGGCGAGTCCAGCGAGGGGCTGGAAAATGCGTGGGCTTCGGCGTGGGACATCAGCGTGGACCGCGGCGCCACCCCGGCCCTGCCCCCCCGCGATACGGATCTGTGGGTCATCAGCGCTTCCAGCATGGAACCCCCGGCCTCTCTGTTGCGGCTGTTGAGCGAGGTGGGGGCCTTGCCCATTCTGCTGCTCCGAAGTCCGGCAGCACCTCCTCTGGGTCCAGCGGAACTGAGTACCTGGGGCCGCCTGGGTTCGGTGCGCTGGGGATTGCTCAACAGCGAAATCCCTCAAGGCGGCTTGAGGCCGCTGAACACTGCGCCCATTCCCTTCACCGCCACCCAGGCCCTCGCCCTTGGACTGGTGGGCTTCAGTCCGGCCATGGCCGCCGTGGTGGCCCGGGCACGCGCCGCGGCGGCCACCCGCGCCACCGTCCTGCTCAGCGGCGAGAGCGGCACCGGCAAGGAAGTCATCGCCCGGGCCATCCATCAATTGAGCGAGGACCGGGAACAGCCCTTCGTGGCCGTCCACTGCGGCGCCATTCCCGAGAACCTCGTGGAATCCGAACTCTTCGGCTACAACAAAGGCGCCTTCACCGATGCGCGGAAAGACACCCCCGGCAAATTCCGGGAAGCCAATGGCGGCACGCTGTTCCTGGATGAGGTCGGCACCATGCCCCTGGCGGCCCAGGTGCGCCTGCTGCGGGTGCTCCAGGAGCGGGAAGTGCAGCCTCTGGGCGGCGGGCCCCCGGTGAAGGTGGAAGTGCGGGTGGTGGTGGCCAGCAATTCGGACCTCTGGACGAAGGTGCAGGACGGCAGCTTTCGCGAGGACCTTTTCTACCGCCTGGACGTGGTGCCCATCCAACTGCCCCCCCTTCGCGAGCGCCGGGAGGAAGTCCCCTTCCTGGCCCAGCATTTCCTCAACAGAAAAGCCCGGGAGCATGGCATCTACCCCAAGGCCCTGCATCCTTCCGTAGATCCCCTGCTCATGGCCATGCCCTGGCCCGGCAACGTGCGCCAGCTGGAAAACGCCATCGAGCGCGCGGTGGACCTGGCTGGAACGCGCCCTGTCCTGACCCGGCAAGATTTCACCTTCTTGATGGACCGGCTGCCCGAGGGCGAGGTCCTGGTAGAAGA
>JAJYMZ010000294.1 GCA_021786615.1 Acidobacteriota bacterium | reverse complement strand
TGACGCCTGTTCCGCCGACTGCCGCAGGAGCGGAGAGCCCCCGCCGATCTCAGCGTACTTCGCCGAGACACCCTTGCGGCGGAACCGCGCGATGGCTCTGGCATAGAAGGGCTGGAACCAAGCTGGCCCGGGCAATTTGATGAGTTCCCGGTCGCTGAAGAGGTTGTACAGGAAGGACTCCACCTGGGCCAGGTTGACCGGGCCTCCGAGATTCAAGAGCAAGATGGCCGTGTCGGCCTTGGGGGCCGACATGGCTTCCTCGGCATCCGCGCGAAGCTGGGAGAGGAGGTCCATCAGACCGTCCTGGAGAACTTCGTGGTGGCCGCCATCTTCGGAAGATAGGCATCGAAGGGCATGGCCAGATTGCGCACGAAACGGCGCCCCAGTTCCGTGACGAAGACGCCCTCGTCCCGAACCTCGACGATGCCGAAGGACTCTTCTTCCTTTAACTGGGTGATGGCACCGGTGAAATGATCGGGACCGACGCCGAAGCGGGCCTTCATGTCAGCCCAGCGCAGTTCGAAACGCCCCATGATCTGATGGATCACCCAGCGGCGGAGCTCGTCTTCCGCGGAGCAATGGTAGCCCTTGTGGACCGCGAAATGCCCCCCATCCACCGCGTGTTCCCAACGGGATAGGATCTTGTCGTTCTGGTGGTAGACGCCGCCGATCTGGCTGATGGCGCTGGGCCCGATGCTCACCATGTCCGAGCCGCCCTGCACCGCGTAGCCCATGAAATTCCGGGTGAGGCGGCCATCGTGGATGGCTTTGGCCAGGGGATCGTCCGGGTGGGCGAAGTGATCCATCCCGACCGTGAGATAACCCGCTTTTTCAAGCAGTTCGGAGGCCAACAACAGCAAATCCAGTCGCAGCTCAGGCGTGGGCAAGGTTTCGGAAGGAATGCTCCGCTGAAAGGGCATCATGGAGGGCAGATACGCGAAGCCGTAGACGGCCAACCGGTCAGGGCTCAGCTGCAGGGTTTCTTCGAGGGTCCGCCGGAACGTTTCTATGGTCTGGCCCGGCAACCCATAAACCAGATCCAGGTTGACGCCGTCGAATCCTTCAGCCCGCGCCTGCTTGACGGCTGCAAGAGTCTGGTCCCAGGTCTGCCCTCGAGTGATGAGCGCCTGGACATCCTCGTCCAGATCCTGCACGCCGAAGGATACGCGATTGAATCCCATCTTGCGAAGGGCTGGCAACTGATCCGCGCGAAGGAATGTGGGATCGGCTTCGAGGGAAACTTCTGCTCCTGGCAACAATGGAAAACGAGTCGTTATCAGGTCGAAAACACGCTGAAGGTCCGGCACCTTCAAGTAGGTGGGCGTGCCGCCGCCCCAGTGCATCTGGATCACGCCCCGGCGGTCTGGGAGGTGGCTGGCCCAGAGCTCCGCCTCGCGGTCCAAAGTGGCCAGGAAGGCGCTCACAGGATCGTACTTGGGGCTGATGACCACGTTGCACCCGCAGTAGGCGCAACGTCGGCTGCAGAAAGGAAGATGCGCATAGAGCGACAACGGTTCAGCGCTGGAATTCGCCCTGTCCAGGGCCTCCACGATCTCGGGTTCCGGAAAATCGTCCTTCCAGACCGGAGGCATGGGATAGCCCGTGTAGCGGGGGCCTGGGCGGTCATAGCGCTGGATGAGTTCAGAGAGACTGGTCATCGTTTCACTTCCTCGATCACGGCTTGCAGCACCTCGGGATCGGTTTCAGGCACCAACCCGTGCCCCAGATTGAAAATATGGGGCGCTCCCTTCATGCAGTCCACGATGGCCCTGGCTTTTTTCGTGGCGGTTTCCCGCCCGGCGAGCAAGGCCGCCGGATCCATATTCCCCTGCAACACTTTGGCCGCCGAGAATCGCTTCCGTGCTTCATCCATGGGCACCTGCCAGGGAATGGCCAACCCCGCGCAGGGCAGGTCCGCCAATTCCTGGGGCTGGTAGCCGCTGCGGGCGAAAAACAGCACCGGAGCCGCTTTCACCTGTTCCAGCGTGCGCCTGACAGCAGGCAGAGAAAACTCACGGGTATCTGCGGGATCCAATTCGCCCGCCCAGGTGTCAAACAACTGCACGCCCTCGGCACCGGCGCCGATATGGAGGTTCAGCAGGCGGGCCGAGACATCCGCCAGGCGGTCCATCCACTTCTTCGCCTTCACGGGTTCCTGGTGGAGGAAGGACTTGGCGCGGGCCCAGGTCTTGCTTCCCTTCCCTTCAAGACCGTAGGCCAGCAAGGTCCAGGGAGCCCCGGCAAAACCCAGCATCGTGACGTGTTCAGGGAGCGCGGCCTTGGTTTTTCGAATGGCAGCTTGGACAGGTTCAAAAATCTTCTCATTAAGTTCCACGTCAGGATCAATTTGATCCAAGGTGCGCGCGAGCCGCGGACCGCCTTCTGGAATGGTGACTCCGCAGCCCAGGGCTTCCAGGATCACCAGGATGTCGCTGAAGATGATGGCGCCATCAATCCCCGGGAAACGGCGGATGGGCATGAGGGTCACTTCGGCTGCGAGATCACTGTCGTACATCAGGTCTTCAAAGCTGGCTTTGGCCCTCAAGACCCGGTACTCCGGCAGAAACCGTCCCGCCTGGCGCATGAACCAGACCGGGGGCTTGTCCAGGGTTTCGCCTTGGAGAACGCGGAGAAGGGGCTTGGTCATCTAGGCTCCAGGAGAAAGGCTTGAGAAATGCGGAGCCACCGCGGCCACGGCTTGTTCGAATTTGGCCAGGGCGTCGGGGCCATGGGCGGCGCTGAGGAACGCGACTTCGTAGCCGCTGGGCGCGAGATAGACCCCTTGCTCCAGCATCAGACTGTGCAAGTGGTTGAAGTGCGTGATGGAACCGGGATTGATGCGGTCCGCGCGTTTCACGCTTTCCTGGAAGACAGGCCAGAGCAGGCTGCCGATGTGGGGGCAGTGCAGCCCTGGGATTTTCTCGAAGGCTTTGGACCAAAGGTTGGCCCGATGATCCAAGTCCGAATAAAGCGCGGGCGTCAATTGCTCCAGCGTCGCCAGGCCCGCGGCCATGGCCACGGGATTGCCCGAGAGGGTGCCCGCCTGGTACACGGGGCCGTCCGGAGCCACCACGGCCATGATGTCCTTGCGGCCGCCGTAACAGCCTACGGGCATGCCACCGCCGATGATCTTGCCGTAGGTCACCAGATCCGGCTGGACGTTGTAGAGCCCGGCGGCTCCGCTGGGACCCACCCGGAAACCGCTGATGACTTCGTCGAAGATCAGGAGCGTGCCGTGCCGCGTGCAGAGTTCGCGCAAGGTCTTCAGGAAGTCCAGCTGCTGGAGCAGCAGGCCATTGTTGGCGGGGACCGGCTCGATGATGACGCAGGCGGTGTCCATGCCGTGCTCATCGAAATAGCGGGCCAGCGCCCCAAAATCATCCAGCGGCAGCACGGAAGTCAGTTCACCGATGGCAGCGGGAACGCCCGCGGAAGAGGGCTCTCCAAAGGTCACCAGACCTGAGCCCGCCTTGACCAGCATCCCGTCGCTGTGGCCGTGGTAGCAGCCATCGAATTTGAGGATGCGGTCGCGCTTGGTGAAGCCCCGGGCGGTGCGCAGGGCGCTCATGACCGCTTCGGTGCCGCTGGAGACGAAGCGCAGCTTTTCCACGAAGGGCACCATGGCCTTGATGCGGCGGGCCAGAGCCAATTCGCGCCGCGTGGGCGCGCCGAAGGTGAGGCCTTCCTGCATGGATTCGGAAACCGCGCTGATGACCTCCGGGTTCGCATGACCCAGGATCAAGGGTCCCCAGGACATGCAGAGATCAAGAAAGGTTTTGCCATCCTCATCCTCGAACCAGCACTGCCATGCGCGCTTGAAGAATTTCGGCGTGCCGCCCACCGCGCGGAAGGCCCTCACGGGACTGCTGACGCCGCCGGGAAAGTGCGTCAGGGCTTCCTTGAAAAGGTCTTCATTGCTCATGATTCATCCCTATGTTCGAAGTCCTGAGTCGAGGGTTGAGGGTTGAGGGTCGAGGGTTGAGAGTTGAACCCCTCGACTCTTGACTCTCGACTCTTGACTCTTGACTCTTGACTCTTGACTCTCGACTCCTGCCCCATGGCCCTCATCCCTCAATCACTTCCTGCGTCGGCGCGAAGGTCCGGAGCAGATGGATGAGCGCGTCTTTTTTGGGCTCGCAAACCCCATGGACCTCGACACCCGAAGCTTGGAACGCCTTGGCGGCCCGTTCCCCCCAGGCAAAGCGCAACAAATTGCCTGGAACACCGGCCATGTATTCGGCCTGCAGAGGACTCAGCGCCAGCAGCGCATCGGTGGCCGGCAACGTGGGCTCGGGCTTGGTGGGGACTTCGCGATGGGTGATCCAGGGGTGGATGCGCCACGCTGAATTTTTAGCCGCGGCCTCGATGTACTGGCGGCTGCGCTCGCCTCGCGCCAGCACGAAGTCGCCCCCTTCGGGATAGGCCTGCTGCAGCAGGTCCCACAAACTTTCGGCCGTGGCCAACCGGGGCCGGCGGAGGTGGCCGGAGTCCAAGAATTCGCATTCCAGGGTCTGCTCGGTGCCTTCCCCCTGCACCACCACGTCCATGGTTTTCGTCACCCAGACTTTCACGGCCTGGGCCGCGGCTGGACTCAGCACCAGCAAGGCAGAAATCGCGTCCAGCGCCATGGGCGGCGTGGCATGGGTGAATTCCTGGGTGGTGATGTAGTAGGGCACCGGCTCCCAGCCCGCTTCGGCCACGGCTCGGCAGAGGGGGTGATCCAGGGGACGGGCCAGTGCAAGTTTCATGCAAGCCCCATTTGGTTGAGCACGCTTGAAACCAGGAAGGTATCGTCATCGCCGATGGCCTCGCCATTCTGGATTCCAGTGTCTGTCGCGAAGGCGCCGCGAAGCCGGATGCGGCCATCTTCCAGTCGCTGGGCCAGCGCCCCCAGGGGCTGCTGGCAGCCGCCGCCCACCCCCGCCAGCAAGGCCCTTTCGAGCCGCACGCAACGGGCTGTCAATGGGTCGTGCAAGTCCGAAAGCGCTTCAATGAGATCGGCGCGATCCCCACGGGTTTCCGCCAGCAGGGCCCCCTGCCCCGGGGCCGGCAGCAGTTCTTCAGGGGCCAGCACGCGCACGTCAAGATCAGACAGATCCAGGTCAAGGCGCCGCAGACCCGCCGCGGCCAACACAGTGCCATGCAACGGTTCGCCCCGCATCTCGCCCTCGCGCACGCGCTTCACCCGGGTGGGCACGTTGCCGCGGATCCAGGTGAAGGCCGCCTCGGGAAAGGCGGCCTTGAGCATCCGTTCCCGCCGGACCGAACTGGTGCCGATGACACATTTCCTAGGCGCGCCCTTGCGCATCACCAGCCAATCGCCACAATCCTCGCGGGCAGGGATGCAGGCGATCTGGACACCCTGGGGCCGCTCCAGGGAGACGTCCTTGAGGCTGTGGATGAGCAGATCCACCGTCCCATCCGCCAAGGCGTCTTCCAGCTCCTTGGTGAAGAAACCCGAGCCCCTAGATTCGTCCAAAGGCCCGTTCAGCCATTGGTCGCCGGAGGTGGTGTAGCGCTTCCACTCCACATGGAAACCTTTGGATTCCAAGTGCTTCACCAGGAATTCGGCCTGAGCCACGGCCAGGAGAGAACCCCGGGTGCCGACGATTGCAGTTTGTGTAGTCATCCTAAAGGCCACCCCATCCATGCTTTCAAGACCCAGCGGGCACCTCAGCGGCGCTGGGACCAAGGATCATCATCCCTTAATTCGGGGAAGGGGTCACGCTCAAAGCCTGGGATCAGCGACCGAGGCTCATGCCCCCAGCAATCTGGAAATCGCGTCCCAATCCCACTCCTCAGCCACCTTGAGCGTGCCTTCCCGCAGCTCCTGCTGGGTGAGGTATGTGTCGTAAATCACCAGCGCGGCCATGCTCTCGGCCACCGGCACGATGCGCGGCGCGATGCAGGGATCGTGGCGGCCTTTGGTGGAAATCTCCGCAGCCTCGCCATCCTTGGTGATGGTCTTTTGCGCGTGGCTGATGGAACTGGTGGGCTTCACCGCCAGACGCACCACGATGGGCGCGCCGGTGCTGATGCCACCCAGCGTCCCGCCTGAATCATTTTTTTGGGGACCCTCCGGGGTCAAGGGATCGTTGTTCTCACTGCCCCGTTTGCGCGAAGAAGCAAAGCCGCTGCCGATCTCCACGCCCTTCACGGCGCCGATGCTCATCATCGCGTAGGCCAGCAGGCCATCCAGCTTGGCGAAGGTGGGGTCCCCCAGGCCCATGGGCAGGCCCTCGATCCAGATTTCCGCCACGCCGCCCACGCTGTCGCCTTCGCCCCGCGCATCTTCAACGGCTGATTTTTGTGCCTCGAAAAGGTCCGGGTCCGCCACGCGCAGGGGATTCTTCTCCACGAAGGCCCAGTCAATGCGCTTGCCCTCGATGCCCGCGATTTCCCGGTTGAAACCCCGGATGGTGATACCAAGGGCCGCCAGTTGCTGCTTGGCCCAGGCGCCGGCCGCCACCCGGGCGAGGGTTTCCCGCCCGCTGCTGCGTCCGCCACCGCGGGGATCGCGGAGGCCGTACTTGCGGTCATAGGTCAGGTCCGCGTGGCCCGGGCGGAAAAGGTCCGCGATGGCCTTGTAGTCCCCGCTTTTCTGGTTCTCGTTGAACACCACCAGCGCGATGGGATGGCCCGTGGTTTTGCCCTCGAAGACTCCCGACAGCACCTGCACGCGGTCCCCCTCGCTGCGGGGCGTCACCAGATCCGACTGCCCCGGCCTGCGGCGGTCCAGCTCTTTCTGGATTTCCTCCAAGTCGAATGGCAATCCAGGCTTCACGCCATCCATCACCACGCCCACCGCCGGGCCGTGGCTTTCGCCAAAGCTCAAGATGCGGAACGCGCGGCCGAAAGTTGAAGGGGAATCGAAGAGCATGGTTTAGGTCCCGGAGGGCAGTTGAATTCTATGATTGATTCGTCACAGACGATTCAGTCCGTCAGTTCCCAGCATGGACCCTCTGCCTTGCTGGTGGCTGCCATGGATGGCAGGGGGCTTTCTTTGCCGACGAATCCCCGCACCCTCAATCCTCCCAGGATCTCCGCTCCGTATGCTAGGTAGGCTGCCAGAGGGCCTGTGCCCTTGATCCAGATGGTTTTGGCTTCCGGTGTCTTGCGGTGGAGTGGTACCAGGAGGCCCGCCATCACATCCGCGGGCAGGCGCTTGAGCTTGTGATCCAAGGGCGGAAGGCCCTTGCTGAGCCATCGCAACGCCTGGACTGCGCCGGTTCTGCCCTTGGAGCGCGGATACAGGACTCGGGCGCCAAAGGGCGGTTCGGCTTTGATGGGAAGTCCCAGCAGCAAATTCTCAGCACCGATGACCGGCGTATCCACAAACCCGGCCACCGCCCGGTGCAGTTCCGCGCAGGCCCAGGCCATCCAGAAACTGGCGGGACCGGTCCCGCTGATCCAAAGGGCATCCACTCCCCCCAAGGCCCGCAGGTGATTTCTGCAACGAATCAAGGCCATGCGGCTGGCCATCGCCACATGACGCTGGGCACGAGCCAGGCCTTCGTCGAAGGGATCCGGCGCGCTGGGCGGGCGGTCCCTGGAAGCACGCAGCACCGACCGGTAGATGGCCCTCTGGACTTTGTTCACGCCCTCCTGCAGGAACCTGGACCCGCCATGCACCCGGTACTCCATCTGGGGCTTGTGGAGGTGGATCCGTGGCCCGTGGGCATCCGCCAGGAGCACGAACAGCACATCATCCGCCAGATCATCGGTGGAAAATCCGCCCACTTTCCGAGCCAGTTCCAGCGTGGCCGCGAACGGCACACCGATGCTATCGGTGGAAAAGAGCCGCCGGAGCGGAAAGGGGTCCGGGCGCTTGCGTAATTTCTGGCGCCTGCCTTCCTCGCTGATCTCCCAGTAGTCGCAGACCGCAAGGCCCAAGGGATCTTTGGAAAGGGCTTTCTTATGGTCCCCCACGAAGCAGGGCAGCAGCCGGTTGTCGGTGTGGATGTAAGAGAAGTACGGCCCCTTCGCGCGCTCCAGCATCCAGTTGAGGCAGGTGCCCACGTCCATGCGCCGGGGCTCGTGATGGAAGTGGATGCGGGGATCCGTGAACTGCGCCATCAAAGCAGGGGTGCCATCGGTGCTGTTGTCCAGGATGATGAGCTCCCAGTCACCGTCCTCCTGCGCTAGCACGCTCTGCACCGCTTCCTCGATGAAGCGGGCCTGGTTGTAGGAGGGCATGAGCAGGGAAAAGGCCATGAACTTTCTAAGGTATCGCAATGGCCCACTCATCCAGTAGGCCAGAAGCTACGCAAAGCCCGGAATGAACGGGCCTTCTCCTCCCTTTTCGACCACCGGTAGTCGCAGCGGACCTAGCTGGTTTCATCTGGGTGCGCCTACACTTGCAAAAGATCGCGGAGCAATGGGGCAATTAAAAATGGACTTACTGACCCTTTGCAATCCACGCTTCCTCGCACAATGGCTAGGCTCCAGCGTGCGTCCTCCACTCGTCTTTCATGGCGTTCCCTCGCACCACCCTCCTGATCCACAACGAGGAACCGTGCGCCGGATACTGTGGGTGCGAACCGATGCCATCGGGGATGCGGTGCTCGCCATGGATCAGCTGAGGGGCATCGCGGCTCGCCATCCATCGGCGGAAATCCACATTGCCTGCCAGACCCTCACCGCCACCCTCTATTCGGCCTGCCCCTTCCAAGCCACTGCGCATCCCTTTGATCGTGGGAGCTTTCGCAAACACACCGCCTACCGGAGGGACTACCTCCGCCGCATCAAAGACCTTGGCGTGGATCTCGCCGTGAACGGTGTTTTCTCGAGGGAGACCCTGTCTGACGCCGTCACTCTAGCCAGCGGAGCCCCCATTCGCGTTTCCTGGCGCGGGGATGACTCCCAGGCCAAGGCTTCCCGGCTCCGGTTCCTGGATGACTTCTACACGCACCAATTGGATGGCACAGGCGCCCCAGCCCTTGAAATCCTGAGGAACCAGCAATTCCTGGAGTTCCTGGGGTGCGGCTTGGCCGACTACCAGCCGAGGATCTGGCTCTCTGAAGCTGATGAAGCCTACGCCGATAACCTGCTTCGAAGCCATTGCGTGGACCCCCGGGAATGCATTGCGCTGTTCCCGGGAGCCCAGCGGCCAGAGCGTGCCTACAACGGCTATGGCCAGGCGCTTCGGGTCGCCTTCCCGGCGGGGGGACCGACCCTCATCGCCCTTGGGGGTTCAGTGGATCGAGACTCCTGCGAACAGGCCATCAAAGATTGGGGCGGGCCGAGCTTGAACCTATGTGGGACGACGACCATCCTGCAGGCCGCGGCGCTGATCGCTCGCTGCAAACTTGGGTTTGGCGCCGAAACCGGATCTGCTCATATCGCCACGGCCCTGGGAACTCCCGTCGTGGTGCTTCTGGGTGGTGGCCACTTCGGCCGTTTCATGCCCTATGCCGCCTCCCATAGCGCTGCGGTGCTTCCATTGAACTGTTTCAATTGCAATTGGCGCTGTCCATTCGAACGGATCCACTGTGTGCAGGATGTGGATCCCGCCCTCCTGGCGCGGGCCCTTCACGAGGCCTGGGAAGCGAGTTCGGAGAGAGCGAGAATCTACCGATCCGCCGCGCTTCCCTCCCATTCCGAGGCCAAGGTTCCACGCCCAGACCCAGCCAAGTCCATGGCTTTGGTGGATGCCCAGTGGATCATCGTTTAAACTCCGCTAAGGCCAGCTTGAGAATCTGAAACGCAGGTGGAAAAAGCATCGCGAGGAGCAGTCCAAAGATGGCTACACAGCTTTGTTGGTGCGGAGGCGCCCTCGCCCCGTCGGTTCATCCGGAGTACGGGACCTGCTCGGTTTGCGGAACTCTGGTGCTGCAGCGTTTGCCGGAGTCCGGGGAGCTCAAGGGCTATTACGGGATTGATGCCTATTGGCGCGGCGAAGTGGTAAACGTCTCGGGGTATCCCTCCATTGACGAGCGGGCCCGCAGGGATTTCGGAGACAGGATTCCGGTGTGGTGGCGCATCCTGAAGCGTTATTCGAATTCGACCCATTCCCTTCTTGAAATCGCCTGTTCCCATGGGGGATTCCTGGCCTACGCCCGCGAACAAGGTGTCAATGAAGTGGTGGGCATCGAGGTGGACGAAGGCACCTGCCGCTTTGCCATGGAGCATTTCAATCTGCCCCATGTGGCGCCGGGTCTCTTCCCCGATGTGTCCCTGCCCAGGACGTGTTTCGATGCGATCGTGGGCTTCGATGTCTTCGAGCACTTCCGGGATCCCGAGGCTGCCGCCAAGGCGCTTGAACGCCTGCTGGCCCCGGGTGGCCTCATCCTCCTCCAGACTCCGTGCTATCGCGGAGAGGACAAAGCCTGGGAGCAGTTCCGCCCCGCGGAGCACCTGTTCCTTTTCAATGAGGAGAATATCCGTCAGCTCATGGCGAGGGCCGGGCTGGAAGTCACGGCAACCTTCGATGGCATGTTCCCGGACGACATGTACGTGGTCTGCCGCCGGGCCTCGGAACTCTCCCGCTCCGCCCGAATGCTGGACCAGCTGCGCGCCATCACGCCCCTCCGCCGGAAGGCCACGAAGGCCGAGCGCAGGGCTGCCGCCGCAAGGAAAGGCTAGGCCTCTTCGCCTCTCTGTTTGACTGCGCCTAGTCAGGCGCACCCAACTATCAGAGATACACTTTTACCGCCTCGAATATCCGTTCGGCTTCGATGGCGTTCATGCAGGGGTGGCCTTCCACGGGGCAGTCGAAGCGATGGCAGCCCAGGCAATCCAGGCCTGCCTTCTGAAGCACGGTGGCGCGGGGGCCGTAGGGCGCCGAAACTTCGGGCGTAGTGGGGCCGAAGATCGAAACCACGGGCACCTGGCAGGCGGCGGCCATGTGGCCGATGCCGCTGTCGTTGGCCACCACCACCGCGCTGCGGGCCACCAGGGCGGCTGTTGTGGAAAGGGGGTAGAGGCCGGTGAGATCCACGATGCCTGGCACCTGGGCCACGATTGCCAACGCCTGGCGTTCGTCCTCGCCGCTGCCGCCAATGAGCGCGAAGCGGATGCCCTGGCGCCGCAGGCGATGGATCAGGTCCACCCATACCGCAGTGCCCAGGCGCTTGTTCCAAGACATGGCGCCCAGCGAAAGCAGCACAAATTGTTTTCCCAGGCTGTATTCCTGGCAGGCCTCCATCGCCAGCGCTTCGGCTTCAGGCCGCGGCCGGAAGGGCTTGTGGATCACGTTTCCGAGATCCGGGAAGCCCTGGTGGATGAGGGCGTGGTAGCGCTCCACCTGGTGCCCTTTCAGGTTTTTGAAGGGAAGCGATCCCGTGGCCAGCAGACTGCCGCCCGCCTCGCGCCAGCCCAGGCGCACGGGCACCCGGGCGAGGTAGGCCGCCAGCAAGCCGCGGCTGCTGCGGGGCAGGTTGATGACGGCGGCGGCTTTGAATTTCCGGAGCGCCTTCACGGATTCCATGGCGCCGGGCTTGTTGATGGGATCCGAATGGATGCCATTGAAAGCAGTGCTGCCTTCGAACAACTCCATCAGGTGCGCCGACCCCCAGGCCACCAGCGGCACGCCCGTGGCGCGCAGCGGCTCCAGGGCCTGATGGATCATCATGGAATCGCCGATGAAGCGCGGTAGGCGCACCCAGATCGCATTTTTTGGGATCTCACCTAAGCTGGATGGACTATCCAAGGACATGCCGATGCTCCGCGTTCCATCCTTTCAGAAATCCGTCCTCTTTGTCTTGGCGGCTCAATTTGCCCAGGCCCAGCCAGCGCAGAAACCCCTGGCGGACGCGCCGCGCTTCACGCTTCACGACGCCATCTGGTGCGAGTGGATGCGCGCCGCGCCGAGCCTCAAGGTGGATGCGTTGCCTCCGGCAGACCGCAAGCGCTACCAACTCACACTGCAACGCATCGGCGCGCCGGGCATGCCCAAGCTGTTGCCCCCGGAATTGGAGAATCCCACCGTCGAAATGTGGGAGGCCAAGGCCAAGGTAGCCAAGACGCCCCAAGAGCGCTTCACGGCGCTCCATTTCTTGAATCGCTTGAAAAGCCCTAAAGCCTTGACTGCGCTGGAAGGTTTGAGCCCCGATGACGCCAAGACTTGGTCCAAGCACCTGTACCTCGATGCCAACATCGCCACGGCACGGCTGCAGGGTGGAGAGGTATCGAAGGAACTCCAGCGTTTTTTAGACGAGCTGAAATATGAAGGCAAGGTTGAGCCCGTCCGTGCCCAGGCCGCAAGGCTGCGGTTGGTAATGGCGGGGAAGGAGAAAGAATTGCTGCCTCCAGTCCCACCAACGCCAGGGGCTTCGTTAGCGTTGATGGACGCATTGAATCGAACATCCCCAGAACAACGCGTGCCTTTGTTAGCAGGCCTTGTTATCCCTGACAAACCCGAGCTCTGGATCAAAATCGGAATGATGTCATCGCCTCCACGCGAAAAACCTGCTCTTGACCGACGGATCACTGATGAACTCGCGCCGGAGGAGAAATACAGCATCGGCGTGATCTCCAGAATTCAGGAAGGGCTTCCTAAGGGAACAAAAGAATTCCCGTTTGGTCGGTTGATCTACTATTCGATTTTTGGCCCCGAAATCTCTAGAATTGCCTATGTCAGTGCGTTATCTAATGTTGATGATCCCAATAAAAAAGAATGGATTGGGTGGTTCAGGAAAAACAAAAATCCGCTCGTCCAGGCCGCACTATTGCCCGCCTTGCGAAGTTTTGCCCCGAATGATGCCGATGCATTTCGAAATGAACTATTGATAGGCGCTTCACCCATTGCCCGCTCTGCCGCCATTGAAGATCTTCCCGAAGCCCCAGCCGATCTCGATGCCATCGCCCACATCACTTGGAAGGACCGTGATCTGGAGCCCCAGCAGACGCTTATCGAAAGCTATTCGCGCTGGAAGCTGCCCAAAGAAAAACAGCTCGAGCTGTTGAAGCCCTGGCTGCAGCATTCGGATTGGGCCTGCCGCTACCTCGCGTACCAGCAGCTCGTGAAGCTGGATGCCACCACGCCATGGCCGAGTGCGCCGGAACCCAACGAACGCGAAAAAGCGCTGCTTGCAGAAGCCGAACGATTGGCCTCAAAGGGCAAGCCCGTGCGCCTTCGCATCACGTTTTCCGGCAAGCGCCGCGTGACGATGCGCCTGGATCCCACCGTCGCGCCCATCAACGTGGCCAACCTCGCGCGGCTGGCGCGCAAGGATTTCTTCAACGGCCGCCTTGTGCCGCGGGTGGTGCCGGACTTCGTGGTGCAGATGGGATCGCCCTACGACACCATGGACGGGGGCCCTGGCTACACCGTGCGCTGCGAAAACAGCCTCGATTGGTACGGCCCCGGCAGCGTGGGCATGGCGCTTTCAGGCAAGGACACCGGTGGCTCGCAGTTCTTCATCACCACCAATGCCACGCCGCATCTCACGGGCAAGTACACCCGCATGGGCGAAGTGGAAGATATGGACCACGCCCTGAAGATCCTCGACGATTTGGAACTCGGCGCGAAGATCGAGCGGGTGGAGGTGCTCAAATAATCTGATCATCTCAACTGCTAAGAAAGGGCATACCACGCGGAGGGCAGCGGAGGCGCCGGGGAAAGCGGGAAAGCCCAAAAATACCAGAGCGGGATGCGGTGAATTTCGGCGTATTGTTCGTGAAATATTTTTGGAATGCAATTCCCCATCGGACCTGCTTTCCTCCGCTGCCTCCGCTTTTCTCCGCTTCCCTCCGCGTGGTGTTTTCAAGTTGCCCTCTCATTTTCCTGATTCACCCAAGCAGATCCGCCAGCGCATCTTCGGCCTTTTCGAACTTGAATTTGTAGCCCAATTCCAGTGCCTTCGCAGGGTAGACAAAGGCCCCTTCCAGCACCTCCGAAGCCATTTCACCCAGCAGGACTTTTACGCCCATCTCTGTCAGGAAACTTGGGATGGGCAGGACGGGACGATGCATCTGCGCGCCCAGCAGGCGGGTGAAGGTCTCATTGGTGAGCGGGCGCGGCGCGGTGCCATTGATGGGGCCGCTCCAGGAGGGATTGTTGGCGGCTTCGATGTACATGCCCACGATGTCATCCAGGTGAATCCAGGAAAATCCTTGTTGTCCGTGGCCCAGCTTCGCGCCCTGGAAGAGCTTCATGGGCAGCGCCAGTTTCGCCAGGGCGCCGCCGCTCCGCGCGAGCACCACGCCGCTGCGCAATTTCACCACGCGGACGCCGAACTTCAGGGCTTCATCCGCGGCCTTCTCCCAAGCCGCGCAAAGCGAGGGGAGAAAGCCTTGGCCGCTCGCGTCTGATTCGGTGATGCAGCGTCCATCCCGGGGACCATAGAATCCGATGGCCGAGGCGTTCACCAGCACCCTAGGTTTGCTGGCGCACCGGGCCATGGCAGCCACCAGCTGGGACGTAATGCCCACCCGGCTTTCCAGTACTTCGCGCTTGTACTTCTCGTTCCACCGCTTCCCGGCGATGCTCGCGCCCGCCAGGTTGATCACCGCGTCGGCGCCTTCCAGCACTCCCGGCAGATCGTCATAGACATGAGCTGTGGCACCTTGGGGCAGGGAGACCCGGGATGGATCACGACTCAGCACCCTGACCTGGATCCCTTGGCTCACCAGGGTCTCCACGAGCGGAAACCCCACAAGGCCCGACCCGCCCGCAACCACGGCTTGATGGAATGATTCAGTGGTCATCAGCAGCTCTTCCATGCGTGCCTATCGCCCATCATTGGCCCGAATCACCGCTCAAGGATGCTTTGGCCAGGGGGATCGGCGAGGTGAGGGGCCGGCCATGCTCCAGCGTTCCCGACCATGTGCGGTAGCCATCTTTTTTGAGCACCAGCTGCTGGCGCCTGGCCGCACCGGGCAGTTCGAGGCCGTACAGCGGTGTCGGGCCCTTGGGTTCGCCGTCCACGTAGACCTCGGCATTGGGCGGCTCGCTCACCACGTAGGTGTAATCCTTCCAGAGCCGCAGGGTTACCTTGGCTGGATTGTTGTTGGGATCGAGCTGGATGGTCTCCCGATCGTGGAAGGGCAGATCTAGGACGACCTCCCGGGCGCTGGCCTTCACTTCCGCCGTGAGCGCTGTCCGCCCCAGGACCTTGCCATCCACGCGGACTTCGGCTCCCGGCGGATAGGATTCCACGTGGAGGCTGCGGGTGGCGGTGGCGTTGTGCCAGCCCCATCCGGCCAGGGCCAGGACCAGCACCCCAGCGGCGATGGCCCAGTTGGTGAAGGAGGCGGGAAGCTCCTTGGCGGCGGGGCGGGCCTCCACTACGGGATCCGGTGGGTTGTAGCTGTAACCCGGAAGTGGCGAGGCTTTGCGCGGGGCCGAGCCGCCTCCCGGAGATCCTGTGCTGGATGCCCGCATGAGGCTTTTAGGCGGGATGATCTCCGCATTGGATTCCTCGGGCGTGGCGCGCGGCGCCCGGCGATCACGCAGGCCAACCGCAGCCAGGGCATCTTCGGTGGGTACGTCCTCCTGGGCCACGCCGCTGCTGGGTTCTTTGGGCATCAGCAGTTTGCCCGAGGATTCCTGGCGAGGATTTATGGGCACATTGAAGGGATGGGAATCATCCAGGGGGTTGTCGGCAAAAAGCTGTTCCACGGTCATGGTGGATTTTTCATCGCCCGGGGGGACCGCGTGGGCTGGCGCCGAGGGCACGGCAAGGGCCGCCACCTCAGCCTGAAGCGCGGGCCCCACGCGAGCCGCCAGGGCCAGATCCACCAGGAAGCCCCGCGTGTCCGGGTAGCGGTTGGCCGCATTAAGCTCAAGTGCCCGGCCGAGGACCTTGGCCAGCCTGGGGTCCATGCCTTCAGGTATCACCGGCGGTTCGTGGACAATGTGGTAAAGAATGGCTCCGAGGGTATCCCCTGGATGGGGCATGCGCCCGCCCGAGAACATCTCGAAGGCCGTGACAGCCAGGGCATAGCGGTCCGTGGCGGGCGAAGCCTCGGCGCCCTTCAGGAGCTCCGGGGCCGTGTAGGAAGGCGTCCCCACGATCATCCCGACCGTGGTGAGCTTGGACTTGTCGCCCTTGGCGATGCCGAAATCCATGAGCTTCAAGCGACCGTCTTTGCTCACCAGGATGTTTTCGGGCTTCACATCGCGGTGCACCACGCCTGCGCCCTCGGCCGCCACCAGGGCTTTGGCCAGTTGCAGGAGCAGGCGCACCGCCTCTTCCGCGTCCAGGGCATCGCCGCGGATGAGCGAGCCCAGGCTTTTTCCCTCCACGTATTCCATGGCCAGGAAGGGACCGCTGGCGGGATCCTCTCCCACGTCGTAGATGGTGATGATGTTCGGGTCGTTCAGCCGCGCGGAGATCTCAGCCTCGCGCTGGAACCGGATCAGGGCGCTGTGCTGCTGGTCGCCGGAGTCCTTCACCACCTTGATGGCCAGCCGCCTTTTCAGCAGAGGATCCTGGGCCAAGTAGACCGAGCCCATGGCGCCTTGTCCCAGGAG
>JAJYMZ010000277.1 GCA_021786615.1 Acidobacteriota bacterium | reverse complement strand
CTTTTCCGCGCGGCCTGGGGCGCCAACGTGCTGGAACGCCTGGATGGGACGCCGGTGCGAAGCATCGCCACGGGCCCTGGCGGCCTGTTTTTCGCGGGCGGAGAACAAGGGCTGGTGCGGCTTGGCAGTGGCGCGGCGACTGTGATGCCCACGCCGGATCCTTGGGTGGATGGCGTCGCGTTGATGGGCGAGGAGCTGCTGGTCCTCACGCCCAAGGGCCTGGCCCGGGGCCCCATAGAAGGACCGCTGCTGCCGGTTTCAGGCGCCGAGGAAGCCAGCGCGTTCGCGGTTGTGGGCACCCAGATCTTCGCCGTCACCGAGGGGCACCTGCTGCGCTTCGAATCATCCGGCAGACCCTCTGAGGAATTGTTGTCATCGAAGGTGCTGAAAGTTTTCGTCTCCCAAGGCGTGCTGTTCGCCGATACGGAATCAGGCCTGTTCCGGCGCGGGAGCAGCGGCTGGACGCTGGCGCGGCCTCGTCCGGCCTCTCTGCCGGCCGGACCCTGCCACGTGAACGCGCTGGCCATGCGGAATGGACGATTGGTCGTAGGACTTTTCAACGGGGGTCTCGCCACAGGCACACCCAATGGAACTGCGTTGGCTTGGAATGCGGTGCCCGGTTCCACCGCCTGGGGCGTCAACGCGCTGCTCAATGCCGGCGGAACGTTGCACGTGGCCAGCCTGCGGGGTGTCGCGCGCCTCGAGGGCGGCAAGCTCAAGGCCGTTGAACCCCTGGACGCGGGCGCTGCCTTTTCCCTGGCTTCCACCCGAGACGGCGTGGCCATGGGCTTCGGCCAGGGCGTGCTGCTGCCGGGCTCGCGTCTGCTGTCCGCATTCCACGGCCTCCCGGGCAACCAGGCTCTCGCCCTGGTGCAGGGACCCGGAGAATCAGATCTTCTTTTTGTCGGCACTCCATCGGGGCTCGGGGCTGTTTCCAGAGGCCGGGTGGCTTGGCGCACCACCACCGGGGACGGAAAGCTGCCCCATCCCTGGGTCACGGCCCTGGCTTTTCATGGCGCAGATCTCTACATCGGCACTTTTGGCGGCGGTGTGGCGCGGCGCATCACGTCCCGCAGCGGTTCAACGGGATCGGGGGTTTTCGAAGCTTTCCCCGAAACAGCAGAGTTGAAAGTGAACACCGGCTGCCTGGTGGAAGCCGCGGGACGCCTGTACCTGGGCACCGACGGCCGCGGCCTCTGGCGGCTCAGCCGTGATGGAAGCCGTTTCACGCCAATGAAAATTCCCCTGCCTTCCATGCACATCACCGCTATCCTTCCGGGCAAAGATGCCCTTTACATCGGGACCGATGAAGGTCTGGCCCGGCTGCCGTTATCCCTTCCTGAGGAACTCAACTGATATGCACCGTATTGTGGCCTCTCTTCTCTTGTTTCTCGCCACTGGCGGCGCGGATCTTCGCGCCCAGGCGGGACTCCTTGTTCCCACCAGCTCCGGGCGTTCCGACGCCTCAGTGCTCAGCCTGAGGGACATGCAAATTGATATCGGCATCGCCCGGGGTTATGCGCGGGTGAACGTGCGGCAGGTCTTCGAGAATCACACCACCGCAGTGCAGGAGGGCACCTACCGCTTCGCCCTGCCCCCCAGCGCGGCGGTGGGCGACTTCGCCATCTGGGACAGTCTGCAGCGCATCCCGGGCGTGATCCTGGAGAAGCAGCGGGCCCGCGCCATCTACCGGGAACTCACCCGGCAGAAAATTGATCCGGGACTCCTCCAGCAGGGCGAGGAAGAAGATGCGGACGCGGGGAGGAGCGGCCCCGGCGCGCGGCCTTCCGGCGGCGCCCTTTTTTCCGTCACGGTCTCGCCCATCCCGGCCATGGCCACCAAGCGCCTGGAGATGCAGTTCCAGCAGGAGGTGCCCTTCATTGAAGGCCGCGGCGAATTCCGCCTGGTGCTGCGCCCCCCGGATGGCGAAGCGCCCACGGCTCGCACCCTCACCGTGCGCGTGAAGCTGGAGGACGGCGTCTTTGAAGCCATGCCAAATGGTTTGCCCCTCAAAGCCACCGCCGAAGGCGCGGAATTCACCGGCAGCGCCGTGAAACTGGGCCGCGATCTGGTCTTCCGCATCAAACCGAAGAACACGGAAGTCCTGCGCCTTTCCGCTTTCCGGAATCCGGATGGAATGCTGCCCGATGGTCTCGCGCTGGCGCCCTGGGAGCGCCCTTCGGAAATCCCACCGGAAAAGGACGGCTTCTTTCTGCTGGAAGCGACGCCGCCCATGGGCGCGGCTCGAGCGACTTCTGGGGCAAAAACCCGAACCCCCGAGAAACGACCGCCCCAAGTGCTGGCCATCCTCTTCGATACTTCGCTGGGCCATCGCTGGGCGGGGCTGGAAACCGCGTATGGGCACCTGGTGCGGGTGCTCCACGATCTGGGGCCCGCGGACCAGTTCGCCCTCATCCCCTACGACCGCAAACCCGCGCCCAATGTGTCTCTGAAACATGGCACCGCCGCTGAGATCGAAGGCGAGCTCAACGCTTTGCGCAGCCGCGCGCTGGGACCTGGCGCCAACCTCAGCGCCGCGCTGCAGGCGGCGCGGAAAACCCTGGGCGCCAAGGGCCGCATCCTGGTGCTCACCAGTGGGCAGGGACCCTTCAGCTCCAGGGCTCTGGAAGCCGCCGCCGGAACCATCCCGGTCTTCACGGCCGTGACCACCGGCGAGGCCGGTGAAGCCCTGCGGGCGGCCTCTGAGCAGGTGCTCAGCCCCACCGCCACAGAAATCGAGACGGATCTTTTCTTCCGGCGCCTGTGGGCCCCGCCCGAGAAAGTGGAGGCCAAAGCACCGGCGGCGAATGACGAAGATGTGCCTTTCAAAGTGAACGGCGGCGAGCCGAAGCTGCGGCACATCTACCCGGTGCTGGTGCAGCCCATGACCGCGGGCAG
>JAJYMZ010000239.1 GCA_021786615.1 Acidobacteriota bacterium | reverse complement strand
CGAATTTCAGATCTTTGCTTGAGCCAGCCAATCGGACGTTGTCACCGCCCACGAGCTTGGCTTCCTTGTAGGCTTTCTCAGCCCAATTGCCCGTGACGATGTAGTCGGCCTTGCGGCCGGCCCGCAGCAGGTTCATAGGGATCATGCCGAAGGACAGGTGCGCGCCGCCCTGGAGCAGCAGCACCTTGTAGTTGCTGGGGAGGTTCATCAATTCCGTGACCAGGGCGATGGCCTCGTTGTGCACCACCTCGTACTCCTTGGAGCGGTGGCTCACTTCCATGACGGACATGCCCGTCCCGGCGAAATCCAGCAGTTCATCCTTGGCGCGCTCCAGCGCGGGCAGCGGCAGCCCAGCGGGGCCGGCGTAGAAATTGATCACGCGATGAGTTGTCATGGGATACCTCCGAAGCAAAATAAATTAACCGCGAATTTCGCGAATGACCGCAAATAGGGGCTTAACACCTTTGATTCGCGAACATTCGCGTCACTCGCGGTTCCATTTTAAGCTTTGAAATCCGTCAGGAGCAGCACCACTTCATCCCCGATGCGGCCGAGGTTTTCACGTGAGCTGGCGCCGATGTGCGGGGACATGAACACGTTGGGGGCCGTGAGCAGGGGACTGTCCGCCGGTGGCGGGTCGCTGGCCCACACATCGGTGCCGAAGGCCCGCACCTTGCCGCTGCCCAGGGCGGCGGCCACATCGGCCTCCTCCACGCACCTGCCGCGGCCGGTGTTCACGATGATCACGCCGTCCTTCATCTTGGCGATGAGATCAGCGTTGACCATGCCCCGGGTCTCGTCCGTGAGCGGCGTGTGCAGGCTGATGAAGTCGCTCTTGGCGGCCAATTCCTCCAGGCTCACGAGCTGGGCGATGGGATGCTCCTTGAGGAAGGGGTCGAAGGCGATCACCTCCATGCCGAAGGCCGCGGCCCGTTTGGCCACTTCGCTGGCGATGGCGCCGGCGCCGATGAGGCCCAGCGTCTTCTTGAACAGCTCCGTGCGCTTCAGCTCATTCTTGAGAAACTTGCCCTCCTTCATGGAAACGTGGGCTTCGAGGAGGCGGGCCGGGATGGCCACCAGGAAGGCCATGGCCATCTCCGCCACGGCCACGCTGCTGGCCCTAGGGGTGTTGACGGCCTTGATGCCCTTCTCTGCGCACAGCTTCTTGTCCACGTTGTCCATGCCCACGCCGCCCCGGATCACCAGCTTCAGCGCCGGGGCCTGAGCCACCAGTTCCTGGTTGACCTTGGTCTTGGAGCGCACCAGCAGGACTGTCGCCTCCGGGAGGCGCGCCATGTCGTCGCTGACCTCGCCAAACTGCGCCAGCCGCTTGGGCAGGCTGGCATCAAAAGCATCTGCGATGAGAATCAGCATGGGACCTCCTGAAGTATGTTGCGTCAATTCAACTCTCGACTCTCAACTCTCGACTCTCAACTCTCGACTCTTCAACTTTTCAACTTTTCAACTCCTCGACTTTTCGACCTTTCATCCCTCGTACATCCGCACCAGCAGCCCCGAGCGCAGCTTGGGCTCGAACCAGGTGGACTTCGGCGGCATCACCTCGCCTGCATCGGCCACGCTCATGAGCTGGGTCAGCGAGGTGGGATACAGCGCGAAGGCCACGGCGTAGCCTTCCTTCACCCGGCGCTCCAATTCATCCATGCCGCGGATGCCGCCCACGAAATCAATACGGGTATCGGTGCGGGGATCCTGGATGGCGAGAATGGGGGCCAGCAGGTTCTCCTGAAGGATGCTCACGTCCAGGCCCCTCACGGGATCGCTGCTGGGGAAACTACCGGGTTTGGCCTTGAGCTCGTGCCAGGCGCCCCCCAGGTACATGCCGAAGGTGGTGGGCGCCTGGGGGCCGCGCTGGGTGGTGATGGCCACGTCGAACTTTTCTTTCACCTTGGTCAGGAAGGCATCGGGAGACAGGCCGTTCAGGTCCTTCACCACGCGGTTGTAGTCCATGATCTTGAGCTGGTCGTGAGGGAAGACCACGGCCATGAAGCTCTCGAAGGGCTCGTCCCCGCTGGGATTCTGCGCGGCCTTGCGGCAAGCCTGGCCGTAGCGGATGGCGGCCGCGGTGCGGTGGTGGCCGTCGGCGATGTAAAGGGCGGGAACGCCGTTGAACAGGTTCACCAGTTCGCGGATGCGGGTTTCTTCGCGGATGATCCAGACCGTGTGGCCAATGCCGTCGGGGGTGGTCACATCATAGGTAGGTTGGCCTTTGCGGACGTCATCCACGATGTGGTCAATGTAGGGCACCGCGCGGTAGGCCAGGAAGACGGGTTCAGCATTGGCGGCCTGCTCGGTGACATGGCGCGTGCGATCGTCCTCCTTGTCCTGCCGGGTGAATTCATGGCGCTTGATGGCGCCGGTCTCGTATTCCCGCACGGAGCAGAGGCCCACCAGCCCGGCCTGGACATGATCGCCCATGCGCTGCTGGTAGACGTACAGGCAGGGCGCGTCTTCGTGGAGGAGGGTGCCATCCTCGATGAGCTTTTTCAAGTTGGCCACGCCCTTGGCATAGACCTCGTCCGCATGGATGTCGGTGCCATCGGGAAGATCAATTTCAGGGCGGCCCACATGGAGGAAGGAATGGGGATTGCCCTTGGCCAGAGCACGGGCTTCTTCTGTATTCACCACGTCGTAGGGAACGGCCGCCACGTGGGCCGCCAAGTCGGGCCGGGGGCGGTAGGCTCGGAAGGGATGCAATTGCGACATGGATGCCTGCCTAGGAAAGGGGCCCCGGACAGGGCCTAAGGATTTTCATTATTCACTCAGGCGGGCCCATCTGCTCCCTCCAGGCGCCATCTTTTGACGAAAGTCCCAAAACTTGAGAATTGGTCATCGCAAGAATCGTATAAAAAAACTATCGCAGAGGGTCGCGGAGGCTGCAG